>JAKBCB010000006.1 GCA_021808185.1 Pseudomonadota bacterium | reverse complement strand
TGCGGCGGGCGATACGGTGTTGCAGATCGGTGCCGATCATAGCGTCACGCTGAGCGGGATCGCGCCCTCGGCGCTGAGCCCGTCCTTCTTTCTCGAAGCCAATCTGACGGCGTCGCGAACGCTCGCACCGCCCTCGGTGCTCACCGTCGGGCCCGGGCAGGAATACGCGACGCTTGCCCAAGCCGCCGCCGTGGTGCAAAGCGGCGACACCATCGACATCCAGGCCGGCACCTACACCAATGATTTCGCGACCATCAACGGCAATGTGACGATCCAGGGCGTCGGCGGCACCGCGACCTTCGTCGCCACCGAAACCCCTCCCAATGACAAGGGAATTCTCGATCTCACCGGCAATATCACGGTCGATAATCTCGCCTTCACCGGCGCCTCGGTGCCGGCCTCTCTGGGCGGCAATGGCGCCGGCATCCGCTACGAGGGCGGCAATCTCGTGCTCAACAATGATGCCTTCTATGGCAATCAGGACGGGATGCTCGCCAACCCCGATCCGACCGGCAGCATCACCATCAACAACTCATATTTCTCCGACAACGGTTCCGGCACCGGCTATACTCACAACCTCTATGTCAATGAGGTCGGAACGCTGCTGATCAACGCCAGCACCTTCACCGATGCCCAGGTCGGCCACGAGATCAAGAGCCGGGCGCTCAACACCATCATCACCAACAGCACCATCGCCGATGGGCCGAGCGGCACCGCGAGTTACGCGATCGATCTCCCTAATGGCGGCAACGCCACCATTGTCGGCAATCTGATCGAGAAGGGGCCGAATTCCGAAAATCCGACGATGATCTCAGCCGGCGAGGAAGGCAGCGTCTATGCCAATTCCACCCTCACCATCAGCGACAATACGCTGCTCAATGATCTCGTCTCGCCATCCTCGCTCGCGGTGATGAACGCGACGGGAAGCAGCGCCGCGATAGAGGACAATGCGTTCTACGGCCTGACGCCGGCGCAAATCGTGAGCGGCCCGGCGGTGGTTGCGGGCAACACGCTGCTCGCCGCGGAGCCCGCCCTGCCGAGCCTGGCCCCAAGCGTCCCGGGGGCTCTGGCGACCGTCGAGGTCGGCGGCGGCAGCGCGCCGCAGACGCTGACGAATTCTGGCAATCTCGTCGTCGGCGGCGCAACGGCGCTGACTATCACCGATCAGGCCGGCGGCAACACCATTCTCGGTGGCGCCGGCGGCCTTACCGTGACCGGCTTCACCGGCGATCAGATCGTCACCGCCGCCGGCGCCGCCGACACCATCACGCTCGCCGGCCGCAACGCGACCCTCGACAGCCTCGGCGCCGACACCATTGCCGCGACCGCCGGCAGCAACACCATCTTCGCCGCCGGGGACGCCATCATCACCACCGCCGCCGGCACCAGCAATACCCTCACGCTCTCCGGCAATGCCCTGGTGAGCAGCGGCGGGAGCGATCTCATCCAGCTTGGCGCCGGCAACGACACCATCAATGCCACCGGCGCGGTCACGGTTCTCGGCGGGGCCGGCAACGTCACGATCAATGGCGGGGCCGGCGATGTCACCTTCATCGCCGGCACGGGGACGGCGAGCCTCCAAGGCGGCGCCGGCGCGCTCGACGTCACCGCCGGGTCCGGCAACCTCACCCTCACCGGCGGCACCGGCAATGACAGTTTCACCGCCGGCACCGGCAACGCCGTGCTGAACCCGGGGGGCGGCACCAATACCATCACCCTCGGCAGCGGCGAGACCACGGTCAATCTCGGCTTTGGCAGCACGACCTTCTATTTGCCGAGCAGCCATCCCGGCGGCACCGATATCCTCAACAACTGGCAAATCATCGGCGACATCCTGGAACCGGAGGGTTATGGCAACGGGCTTCCGGTGGCGAAAGCCTGGGCCGTGCTGACCCCTTCGGGTGAGACGCAACTGAACCTGGTGCTCAAGGATAATACCCATCTCGGGCTGGCTCAGGCTCTGGTTCAACATTTCTGACCCGAGCGAAACAGTGGGATTAAGCCAGGTATTGGAAAAATCCGGAATCCGAGGCGCGGCGGTGCCGGCGGCCTGAAGGCAGCGGTTACCGCCGCCCCGCCTTCGGCGCCTCCGGGGGGAACCGTTCCGCCTGCCAGCCGGCCATTTCCTCGTAGCTGCGATACTTCTCGGCGATCGCGGCCTCGGCCGCGGTCAGCAACTGCGCCGCTTCCTCGGGCCGGGCCTGCGCCAGCGCGCGGTAGCGGGTCTCGTGATAGGCGTAGTCGCGGAACGGAATGGTCGGGCGCGGCGAATCGAGCCGAAACGGGTTCTGCCCGGCCACGCGCATCGCCGGGTTGTAGCGGAACAGCGGCCAGTAGCCACAGGCCGTGGCCAGATCCTGCTGGCGCAATCCGTGGCGCAGATCGTAGCCATGGGCGATGCAGTGCGAATAGGCGAGGATCAGCGACGGGCCGGGGTAGGTTTCGGCCTCGCGGAACGCGAGCAATGTCTGCTGCGGATTGGCGCCCATCGCCACCTGCGCCACGTACACGTCGCCATAGGCGATCGCCTGCAACGCCAGATCCTTGCGCGCGGTGCGCTTGCCGGCGGCGGCGAATTTGGCGATCGCGCCGAGCGGGGTGGCTTTCGACGCCTGGCCGCCGGTATTGGAATAGACTTCGGTGTCCAGCACCAGCACGTTGACGTCGCGCGCGCTCGCCAGCACGTGATCGAGCCCGCCATAGCCGATGTCATAGGCCCAGCCATCGCCGCCCACCAGCCAGATGCTGCGCCGGACCAGATGGTCGGCGACCGAACGGAGATGCTGCGCCGCCGGGTCGGGGCCGAGTGCGTCCAGCCGGCGCAGCAGCTCCGCGAGACGGGCACGCTGGGCGCGGATTTCGGATTCCTGGCGCTGTGGCGCGGCCAGCAGCTCGGCCACCAGTTCCGCCCCCAGGCGCGGCGCGAGGTCGCGCGCCAGCCGTCGCGCCAACGCCACATGCTGATCGGCGGCAAGGCGGAAGCCGAGGCCGAATTCCGCGTTGTCCTCGAACAAAGAATTGGACCACGCCGGGCCGCGCCCCTCGGCGTTCTTCGTCCACGGCGTGACCGGCAGATTGCCGCCGTAGATGGACGAGCAGCCGGTGGCATTGGCGACCATCATCCGATCGCCGAACAATTGCGACAGAAGTTTCAGATAGGGCGTCTCGCCGCAGCCGGCGCAGGCGCCGGAGAAGGCGAACAGCGGTTCCAGGAACTGCACGCCGCGCACATTGGCGAAATCGACCCGCGCGCGATCGGCGATCGGCAGCCTCTCGAAGAACGCGATGCGCGGACGTTCGGCGATGGCGTGGCCGTCCTTGGCGGTGAGGTTGATCGCTTTCCGCCCGGGCTCGCTGGCGCTGAACGCCGGGCAGGCTTCGACGCAGAGACCGCAGCCGGTGCAATCCTCGAGATAGAACTGCAAGGTGAAGGCAATGTCCGGGAACCCCCGCGCGTTGATCGGCGCTGAGCGGAACCCTTCCGGCGCGCCGGCGAGCCGCGCGATGTCGTAGTATTTGGCGCGGATCACGCCGTGCGGGCAGACGAAGCCGCACTGGCCGCATTGCACGCAGGTCTCCGGCTCCCAGATCGGCACATCCTCGGCGACGTCGCGCTTTTCATAGGCGGCGGTGCCGGAGGGAAAGGTGCCGTCGATCGGCATCAGGCTGACCGGGATCTCATCCCCGCGCCCGTCCAGCATCGCTGCGGTGACGGCGCGGACGAAGGCCGGGGCGTCTTGCGGCACCGGCGGCGGGCGGTCCCAGGTGGCGGTGACGCACGCCGGGACGGGCAGTTCGGCGAGGTGCGCGAGGGTGCCGTCCACCGCCGCGAAATTGCGCTGCACGACTTCCTCGCCCTTGCCGCCATAGGTCTTGCGGATGGCTTCCTTGATCCGCGCGATCGCCTCGTCGCGCGCCAGCACGCCGGCGATGGCGAAGAAGCAGGTCTGCAGGATGGTGTTGGTGCGCCCGCGCAGCCCGACCTCCTGGGCGGTGCGGGAGGCATCGATCACGAACAGCTTCAGGCCGAGGTCGCGGATGCGCGCCTGCATCGCCCGCGGCAGATGCTCCCATAGCCGATCGGGTCCATGGGGGCTGTTCAGCAGCAGCGTGGCGCCAGGAGCGGCGAGGCGCAGGATGTCGTGGCGGCCGACGAAGCCCCAATGGTGGCAGGCGATGAAATTCGCGCGATCGATCAGATAGGGGGCCTCGATCGGCCGCGAGCCGAAGCGCAGGTGTGATACCGTCTCGGCGCCGGATTTGTGCGAATCATAGACGAAATAGCCCTGCGCGTAGCGGCCGGCATCCTCGGCGAGGATCTTTACGCTGTTCTTGTTGGCGCCCACCGTGCCGTCGGCGCCGAGGCCGTAGAACACCGCCCGCACCTCGTCCGCTGGTTCGATCGAGAAATCGGGATCGACCGTAAGACTGGTGTGGCCGACGTCGTCGGTGATGCCGACGGTGAAGCCGTGACGCGGGCGGGATGTGGCCAGCACGTCGAACACCGCTTTCGCCATCGCCGGGGTGAAATCCTTCGACGAGAGGCCAAAGCGCCCGCCGATCACGCGCGGCATGGTGGCGCGCGCGCCGGTGGCGACCGCCTCGGCGAGGGTGCTGACCACGTCCTGATAGAGCGGCTCGCCGCTGGCACCCGGCTCCTTGGTGCGTTCCAGAACGGCGATGGTCCGCACGCTTGCCGGCAGGGCGGCGAGGAAGGCGTCCGCGGCGAAGGGACGGAACAGGCGCACCTGCACCACGCCGAGCCTCTTCCCCCGCGCGCGGAGCGCCGCGGCGGTGGCGCGCGCGGTCTCGGCGGCGCTACCCATCACCACCACCACCCGATCCGCGTCGGGCGCGCCGTCGTAGTCGAACAGGCTGTAGCGCCGGCCGGTCAGCGCGCCGAGCCGGTCCATCGCTGCCTGCACATGGCCGGGCATCGCGGCAATGAACGGGTTCACCGTTTCGCGCGCCTGGAAGAACGTGTCCGGGTTGTGGGCGGTGCCACGCACCACCGGATGCTCGGGGTCGAGCGCGCGGGCGCGGTGGGCATGCACGAGATCGTCGTCGATCAGCGCGCGGAGCTGCGCGTCCTCCAGCAACGTCAAGGTGTTCACCTCGTGGGAGGTGCGAAACCCATCGAAAAAATGCAGCAGCGGCACCCGCCCGGCCAGCGTCGCCGCCTGCGCGACCAGCGCCAGATCGTGCGCCTCCTGCACCGAGGCCGAGCAGAGCAGCGCGAAGCCGGCCGACCGCACCGCCATGACATCGGAATGATCGCCGAAGATCGACAGCGCTTGCGTCGCGACCGAGCGCGCCGCGACATGGAACACCGTCGGCGTCAGCTCGCCGGCGATCTTGAACATGTTGGGCAGCATCAGCAGCAGGCCCTGCGAGGCGGTGAAGGTCGTGGTCAGCGCGCCGGCCTGCAACGCGCCATGCACGGCGCCGGCGGCCCCGCCCTCGCTTTGCATCTCCTGCACCACCGGCACCTCGCCCCAGATATTGGGGATGTCGGCGGCGGCCCATTCGTCGGCGAGTTCGGCCATCGGGGAGGATGGCGTGATCGGGAAGATCGCGCAGACCTCGTTGACCCGATAGGCGACATGGGCGACGGCGGTGTTGCCGTCCAGCGTGGCGCGCGTCTCCATCTCAACCCGCCACCGGCTCGGCGATCATGGAGATCGCGTGGCACGGGCATTGCTCGAAGCAGACCGCGCAGCCGGTGCATTTCGCGTAATCATAGCGATAGCGCCGGCCGGCGCCGAGCTTCACGATCGCATCCTCCGGACAGGAGGCATAGCAGTTATCGCATTCGAAACAGACGCCGCAGGAGAGGCAGCGCTGCGCTTCGCGGCGCGCCTCGGGCGGGGCGAGGCCGGCCGTGATCTCGGCGAACCCGGTCCGTTCGGCGGGCGGGATTTCGCGCAGCAAGGCAGGATCGGCGTCGCTGAACACCGGCAGGCGCAGCATCGCGAAGCTGGCGAGCGGCGGCGGTGCCGGCTCCGCGTAGGCGGCGTCGCGCAACCAGGCGTCAATGTGCCGCGCCGCCCGCTTGCCGTGACCGACCGCGATGGTGACGCTGCGCTGGGCCGGGATCATGTCGCCGCCGGCGAAAATCCCCGCCGCCCCGGTCATCATGTCGGGCCCCACCGCCACCGTGCCGTCCGGGTTCACCGCGACACCCGGGACGCGGCGGAGGAATCCGCTGTCGCTGTCCTGGCCGAGCGCCAGCACCACCGCATCGGCGCTCAGGGTCTCGATCTCCCCGGTCGGTCGCGGATGGCCGTCCGGGTCGATCGTCATGCGTTCGACGGTGAGCGCGTCGGCGGCGATTTCCCTGATCGTGGTGAGCCACTTGATCTTCACCCCCTCGGCCAGCGCCTCGTCGGCCTCGAACGCATGCGCGGGCATATGCGCGCGGTCGCGGCGATAGACGATCAGCGCCTCGGACGCGCCGAGGCGGCGGGCGGTGCGGGCGGCGTCCATCGCGGTGTTGCCGCCGCCATAGACGATCACCCGCCGGCCGAGCCGCGGGCGTTCCCCGGTGCTCACCTCGCGCAGCAGGCTCACCGCATCGAGCACCCGGGCGGCGTCGCGGGCGGGGATCTCCACATGGTGGGAAAGCCCCGCGCCGATCGCGACGAACACGGCATCGAAACGCCCGGCGTCGCGTTCGGCGAGCAGATCGTCGCCCTTGCGGTTGAGCACGATGCGAACGCCGAAATCCTCGATGCGGGCGATCTCGCGCGCCAGTTCCGCGCGTGGCAGGCGATAGGCGGGGATGCCGAAATGCAGCATCCCGCCGGCGACCGGCCCGGCCTCGTGGATCTCGACCGCGTGGCCGAGCCTTGTCAGGTGATAGGCGCAGGAAAGCCCCGACGGGCCGGCACCGACCACCAGCACCCGCTTGCCGGAGGCCGCCGCGGCCGGCGGGAACGCCCAGCCCTGTTCGATGGCGCGATCACCGAGAAAGCGCTCCACCGCATGGATGCCGACCGCCGCATCCAGTTCGTTGCGGTTGCACGCGGTTTCGCAGGGATGATAGCACACCCGCCCATGCGTCGCCGGCAATGGGTTGTCGGCGGTCAGCCGCAGCCACGCGGCGTGGTGGTCTCCGGCCTGGGCGAGGGCGAGCCAGCCCTGGATGTCTTCCCCGGCCGGGCAGGCGTTTTGGCACGGTGGCAGGAGATCGACATAGACCGGGCGGCGCAGACGCGTCGGGCCGGCGCCGGGTTCGGCGGTGAGATCGATCGCCGGGGTCAGGTCGGATCGTTTCAGCATCTGCGGCTCTCCTTTCCGCAAGGAGAGAGCCTATGCGCGGCGATGACGGACGCATTGATCTCGGTCAACCGGCGCCGCGCCGCCACGAACGAAGTCGGCCGCATCAGCAGATCCGCGGCAGTTGTTCCCCGCTCAGCAGATCGAGCACCCGGACCCCGCCGATCGTCGCCGCCAGCACGCGCCCGCGCCCGGGCGCGGCGACGACCCGGCCGATCATCGCGGCGCTCGCCCCGCCGGGATGGCGCCGCAGCACGTCCAGCGCGCGCGCCGCATGCTGTTCCGCAACGAACGCCACCATCCGGCCCTCATTGGCCACATACCAGGGATCGAGGCCGAGAATCTCGCACGCCCCCTGCACGGCCTCGCACACCGGCACCGCGGCGGCGTCCACGCGCAATTCCACCCCGGCCGCGGCGGCGATCTCCACCAACGCCGAGGCCAGCCCGCCGCGCGTGAGGTCGCGCAGGCAGTGCGGCGTGACACCGGCGTCGATCAGATCCGCCACCGCCGGAGCGAGGCAGGCAAGGTCGCTGCCGATCACGGGTTCGAACCCCAGCCCCTCGCGCGCGGCCATGATGGCGATGCCGTGCCGTCCGAGATCCCCGCTCAGCAATACAGCGTCGCCTGGTCTCACCTCCGCCGGTCCTATGGTGATACCGGCGGGGATCAGCCCGATGCCGGCGGTGGTGATGTAGATCCCGTCGCCCTTGCCGCGCTCCACCACCTTGGTGTCGCCGGTGGCCACGCGCACCCCGGCCGCCGCCGCCGCCCGGCCCATGGAGGCGGCGATGCGCCGGAGCCGCGCGATTTCCAGCCCTTCTTCCAGGATGAACCCGGCGCTGAGCGAGAGTGGCCGCGCCCCGCACATCGCCAGATCGTTCACCGTGCCGATCACCGCCAGCACGCCGATATCCCCGCCCGGGAACTCGAGCGGGGTGACGACGAAGGAATCGGTGGTGAAGGCGAGGCGGCTGCCGCCCACCGCGAGGGTCGCGCCGTCGTGCAGCGGCGCCGCCGATGACACGCCGAAGCAGGGGAGAAACAGCTCCGCGATCAGGCGCGAGGTGAGCGCGCCGCCCCCGCCATGGCCACGTTCGATCACGCCCTCCTCGGCCACCGGCAGCGGACAGGCGGGGCCGCTCATGCCGCCGCCCGCCGGTAGCGGTAGTAGGCGGCGCAGGCCCCTTCGGAGGAAACCATGGTGGCGCCGAGCGGATGGTCGGGGGTGCAGGAAGTGGCGAAGGCGGGGCAGGCGGTGGGCCTCGTCCGCCCGCGCAGGATTTCGCCACTGAGGCACGGGCCGGCGGCGATTGGCGCGGCGATCGCGGGACGGAACCGCGCGCGGGCATCAAAGCGCGCATAAGCGGGCGCGAGATCGAGCCCGCTCGCCGCGATCTCGCCCATGCCGCGCCAGACGCGCGGCGCGGGCACGAACACGCGCCGCAGCGCCGCCTGCGCGGCGGCGTTGCCGCCGTCACGAACCGAACGCGCATAGCGATTTTCCACCTCGGCGCGGCCTTCCTCCAACTGACTGAGACAGGCCAGCAGACCCTGCAACAGATCGACCGGCTCGAACCCCGTCACCACGATCGGCACGCCAAAGCGGCGCGCGATCGCCGCGTATTCGCCATAGCCCATCACCGTGCAGACATGCCCGGCGGCGAGGAAGCCCTGCACCGGATTGTCCGGCGCGGCGAGCAGCGCCTCGATCGCCGGCGGCACCAGAACATGCGCGCAGATCAGGCTGAAATTCGCGAGATTTGCCGCCTCCGCGCGCAACACCGCGATCGCGGTCGCCGGCGCCGTGGTCTCGAACCCGACGGCGAGGAACACCACCTCGCGCGCCGGATTGGCCTTGGCGAGCGCCAGCGCATCCAGCGGCGAATAGACCATCCGCACATCCGCCCCGCGCGCTTTCGCGCCCAATAGGCTGCCCGCCGTGCCCGGCACGCGCAGCATGTCACCGAACGAACAGAGGATCACACCAGGCATGGCGGCGAGCGCGATCGCCTGATCGATGACCTCGGCCGCGGTCACGCAGACCGGGCAGCCCGGGCCGTGCAGCAGCGTGACCGCATCGGGCAGCATCTGGTCGATCCCGTGGCGCAACAGGGAATGCGTCTGCCCGCCGCAGATTTCCATGATCGTCCAGGGGCGCGTGACCAGCGCGCGGATCGCCCCGGCCAGACGCCGCGCGGCGGCGGGATCGCGGTATTCGTCGAGATATTTCATGCCGCGTCCTCCGCCAGCGTCGCGAGGTCGGCGAGCGTGCGCGCGGCTTCCTCCGCGTCCAGCACCGCGATCGCGACGCCGGCATGCACCAGCACGTAATCGCCCACCCGCGCTCCCGGCGCGAAGGCGAGCGCGATCTCCTTGACGATGCCGCCGAACGCCACCCGGGCGGAGCGGGTCAGTTCATCGTCGCCGAGGATGGCGAGAACCTGGCCGGGAACCGCGAGGCACATCAGACGTTCTCCTCGATCAGCGGGGCGGCGGCGAAGGCGATCTGGCCGACGGCGAGGCCGCCATCGTTCGGCGGCACAAGGCGATGGCGGAACGGGACGATCCCGGCCGCGCGCAGCCCGATCACCGTGTGCTCCGTCAGCCGGGCATTCTGGAAACATCCGCCGGTGAGCAGCACGCGGCGCGCGTCCAGCCGTCGCGCCACCGCGACGATCGCCTCGGCCAGCGCGACATGGAAGCCGGCGGCGAGCGGACCCGGGCGCAGACCGGCGGCGCGTCCGGCGAGCAGGGCGGCGAGCGTCGGCCGCCAATCGACCACCAGCGGGCGATCGCCGTTCACCTCCGGGGCCGGCAGCGGCGCGGCCTCGGCCCCCGCAGCGGCGGCTTCCAATGCCATCGCCGCCTCGCCCTCGAAGCTCGCGCGCTGGCAGAGATCGAGCAGGGCCGCGATGGCGTCGAATAGTCGTCCGGCGCTGCTGGCGAGCGGGGACGCGACGCCGCGCGCCAGCATGGCGGCGAGCACGCGAAGTTCGGCGGCCGTGAAGGTCGCGACCGGAGGCAGTCCGGTCATCTCCAGCGCGGCGGCGCCGTGCAACGCATGCAGCGCGCCGAGCGCGGCGCGGCGGGGTTCGCGCGCCGCGGCGTCCCCGCCCGGCAGACGGAACGGCAACAGGTGTGCTGCGCGGCGCCAGCGCGGCGGCGCGATCGCCAGGAATTCCCCGCCCCAGACGGTGCCGTCGCCGCCATAGCCCGCGCCGTCCCAAGCCACCGCCAGCAGCGGGCCGTCGCTCCCCGCATCGACCATGCCGGACAGCGCATGCGCCAGATGGTGCGGGACGCGCATGACCGGGGCCCCCAGCGTCTCCGCATGATGCGTGCTGGCGTAGTCGGGATGCCGGTCGCAGGCGATCCGCGCCGGGCGCAGACCATGCAGCGCCGAGAGATGCGCGGCGTTCCGTTGGAACCGCTCGCGCGCCGCCGCGCCGTCGAGATCGCCGCCATGGGGGCCGAGAAAGATCCACCCGCCGAATCCGGTGGCGACGGCGTTCTTCTGCTGCCCGCCGAGCGCCAGGATCGGCGCCTCCACCCCCGGCCAGGCCAGTGGCAGCGGCGCATAGCCGCGCGCCCGGCGCAGCACCGTCACCTCGCCGGCGATCACGCGGACCACCGAATCATCCACCGCGCCAATGATCGGCCGGTCATGCACCAGGAACACGTCGGCGACGCCGGAAAGCTCGGTCAGCGCCTCGTGTTCGTCAGCCAGGATCGGCCCGCCGCCGAGGTTGCCGCTGGTGGCGACCACCGGAAAACCCAGATCCTGGAGCAGCAGATGATGCAGCGGCGTGGTCGGCAGCATGAGGCCGAGACAGGGCACGCCGGGAGCCAGCCCCGGCGCCAGCGCCCGCGCCGCCGCGGGCTTTGGCGCCAGCAGCACGATCGGCGCGGCCGGCGAGGTCAGCGCCGCGTGCTCGGCTGCCGAGATTTGGGCAACCGCCAGCGCGGCATCGAGATCGGCGACCATCAGCGCGAAAGGTTTGCGCGGCCGACGCTTGCGGACACGCAACGCGGCCACCGCTGCGGCGTTGCCGGCATCGACCAGCAACTGAAATCCGCCGAGTCCCTTGAGTGCGACGATTTTCCCCGCGCGCAGCGCCGCCGCGCTCTCGGCAAGTGCCGCCGCACATGTCGCCAGCACGGTTCCGCGCGCATCCCACAGCGCAAGCTGCGGACCACATTCTCCGCAGCAGATCGATTCCGCGTGGAACCGGCGCGAGGCCGGATCGGCATACTCCGCCGCACAGGCGGGGCAGAGCGGAAACCGCCGCAGCGTGGTGCGCGCGCGGTCATAGGGCAGGGCCTCGATCACGCTGTAGCGCGGGCCGCAGGCGACGCAGGTGGTGAAGGGGTAGCGATAGCGGCGGTCGGCGGGATCGCTGATCTCGCCAAGACAGTCCGGACAGGTTGCCAGATCGGCCATCACGACCGCCGAACCGGCCTTCGTCACGGCGCTCGCCGCGACCGTGAAGCCCTCGCCCCCCCGGGCCTCCAGACGGACCACGTCCCGCGCCGTCACCACGGCGTGGGGGGGCGCGTCCCGCGTCAGACGGTCGAGGAAACACGTCAGCGCCGGCGCGGTGCCCTCGGCCTCGATCAGCACGCCGGCGCCGTCGTTACGGACGAAACCGGCAATCCCCGTCTCCCGCGCCAGCCGGTAGACGAAGGGGCGGAAGCCGACGCCCTGCACCACGCCCGCGAGCGCGATCCGGAGCCGTTCCGGCGCCATCGCATCCATCGCCGCTCAGACCTCCATCTCCAGGCTTTCCAGGCGCAGGTGCTGTGCGTCGGGATCGGCGAGGTCATCGGATTCGGTGATCACCAGACGCGCCCCTTCGGCGGTGCTGCCGCGCGCCTCGACCGCGAAATGTTCGCGGAAATGCTCCGCCGAGAGATGGCTGAGCGCGCCCAGCCACACCCGCACGCCGGACACCCGCGCCGCGCCGTTCGCGGCCGCCGCCTGATCGATCCGCCGGATCAGATCGCGCACCAGTCCGGTTTCATGCATCGGCCAGTCCCTCCCTCAGTTCGGCCACGATCAGCGCCGTTGCGTCCGCCGCCGCCGCCGCCACCGCCGGCGAGAGCGCGGCACCGGGGTCGAAGCCCCCGGCCTCGACGGCGTAGATCGCCATCCGCCGCGGCAGAAGCCCGAGCGTGCGCGCCAGCTCCACCGCCTCGGCGAGGCCGAAGGCATGGGTCGAGCCCAGCGCGAGATCGCGCGGCAGCGGGCCAAGCGACGGGTCGAGCCGGTGGATGCGCCCCGGCTGCCCGGCCGGCCCAGCCGCATCGACCAGCACCACATCCGCCGCGCCCGTCCAGCGCTCCAGCAACCCCAGCGTGTCGCCACCGGCCTCCGCCACTGTCACGCCGGGCAGGCCACGCGCGGCGAGGCGGCGTGCGATATGGAGCCCCACCGCGTCGTCGCCGCGATCGGCATTGCCGAGGCCGATCACCAGCGCCGCCCTGGTCATTGCCGCCGCACCGTGAGGCGCAGGAAATGAGTGGAGCAGGAGATGCAGGGATCGTGGTTGCGGATCGCCTGTTCGCAATGATCGCGCAGGACGTTTTCGGGCAATGCCAGATCGCGGGTGGCGATGATCCGGAGATCGTCCTCGATCGTCGATTGGTTCTGCGAGGTCGGCGGCACGATCCGCGCCGCCAGGATGCTGCCCTCGGCGTTGAGATCGTAGCGGTGATAGAGGATGCCACGCGGCGCCTCGGTGCAGGCGGTGCCGGTGCCGGCGCGCGGCACCACCGCCACCGCCGGGGCCGGCGGCGGATCGTAGTCGGCGATCAGGCGTTCGGCTTCCTCGCAGGCGTAGACCACCTCGAGCGCACGCACGATAATACTTCGGAACGGATTGGTGCATCCCGGCGCCACGCCGAACTCGGCGGCCAGCGCCTGCACCGACGCATCCAGCCGGTCGTAATTCAGGTTGAACCGCGCCAGTGGTCCCACGAGGTAGCTGCCGCCGCCGCGCAGGCCAGACTGCAAGGCGGTTGAGTGGGCCACGTGGCGTTCCGCGAACGCGGTTTCGTACTCGGCCACCGCGATGTCGAGGCCGCGGCTCGAAACCACCCGCCCTTCATTCATCGGATATTCCGTCGGATGGCGCATCGCGACGAATTCGTAGTCACGGGCGAAATCGGGAAACGGGAAGCCGGCGACGAAGCGGGTGAGGGCGATCGCATCGAGACGCGCCTCGGCCATCACCGTCGCGAGGGGGGCCAGCTCGGCCCGCGTCGGCACGCGATAAAATCCGCCGACGCGCACGTTCACCGGATGGATCTCGCGCCCACCCAAGAGACGGAGCAGCGCGTTGCCGGCCTTTTTCAGGGCGAGCCCCCGCCGTACGACCTCACCATGCGCCGCGGCCATGCTGATCGCATCGGGAAAGCCGAGGAAATCGGGCGCGTGCAGCATCACGATATGCAGCGTGTGGCTCTCGATCCATTCGCCGCAATAAAGCAGCCGGCGCAGCGCGCGCAGCCGAGCATCGAGCGTGATGCCCCAGGCGTGCTCGATCGCATGCACCGCGCTCATCTGATAGGCGACCGGGCAGATGCCGCAGATGCGCGCGGTGATGTCGGGCGCCTCGGCGCCGGCGCGCCCGCGCAATAGGGCCTCGAAGAAACGTGGCGGCTCGAAGATCGCGAGCCGGACGCCGGCGACCGCGCCGTCCGCGATGTCGAGTTCGAGCGCGCCTTCGCCCTCGACGCGGGTCAGAGTGTCAACCCGGATGGTTTTCGTCGCCATGGGCGTCGCTCTCCTTGCGGAACGGTTCGGCCGCGGCGTTGAAGCTGCGGAAGGCACGATGGAGGCTCGTCCGGTCGGCCCCGAGCGCGATCCAGGCGGCGGCGAGGGCAGCGGTATTGGCCGCCTCGGCGGGGCCGTAGCAGCCATAGCAACCGCGCTGGTAGGCCGGGCAGATCGCGCCGCAGCCGGCCCGCGTCACCGGGCCGAGACAGGGCGTGCCGTGCGCGACCATCACGCAGGGCGTGCCGCGCCGCTTGCAGGCGACGCAGACGCTCTCGTTCGGAATGTCCGGCTTGCGCCCGGCGAGCAGGGCGGAGATCACCTCCAGCAACTGCGTCTTGTTGATCGGGCAGCCATGCAGCGCGAAATCGACCTTCACATGTGCCGCAATCGGGGTCGAGGTGGCGAGCGTGCTGATATAGGCGGGCGTCGCATAGACCGCAGCGATGTAGTCGTTCACGTCGGCGAAATTGCGCAGCGCCTGGATGCCGCCGGCGGTCGCGCAGGCGCCGATGGTGATGAGATATTTCGAGGCCGCTCGCACCGCGCGGATGCGTTCGGCGTCCTGCGCGGTGGTGATCGAGCCTTCGACCAGGGAAAGATCATAGGGGCCGGGACGCAGCGTGCTCGACGCCTCGGCGAAATAGGCGATATCCAGCGCCCCGGCCACGGCGAGCAATTCGTCCTCGCAATCGAGCAGCGACAATTGGCAGCCGTCGCAGGAGGCGAATTTCCACACCGCCAGGGTGGGACGAGGGCGCGTGGAAGGGAGGCGCGCGTCCATGGCCTCAGATCTCCCGGACCGCGAGGCGCGCGGCAATGCGGTCATAGCGCAGCACCGGCCCGTCCTGGCAGACGAAATCGGGTCCGAACTGGCAGTGGCCGCAAAGACCGATCGCGCATTTCATGTTGCGTTCCATCGACAGATGGATGCGCTCGGCCGCGACGCCGGCGGCGCGGAGCGCGGTGGCGGTGAAGCGCAGCATCACCTCCGGCCCGCACAGCAGCGCCACCGTGTTGGGCGGATCGAAGCCGATTTGCCCGATCAGCGCCGGCACCACGCCGACATGCCCGTGCCAGGACGGATCGGCATGATCGACCGTGACCGCGACCGTCACGTCGGCGCGCGCGCCCCAGACGGCGAGTTCGTCGCGGAACAGAAGCTCCGCCGGGCCGCGCCCGCCATACAGCACCGCGATGCGGCCGAACCGCTCGCTTCTGGCCAGCACCCGGTAGATCGCCGGTCGCAACGGCGCCAACCCGAGCCCGCCGGCGACGATCAGCAGATCGTGGCCGGCCGCCGCATCCACCGGCCAGGCGCTGCCGAACGGCCCGCGGAGGCCAAGCACGCTGCCCGGCGCGGCGCCGGCGATCGCGGCACTCACCTCGCCGACGGCACGGACGGTGTGGACGAAACAGGAGCGATCGGCGGGGTCGCCGCTCAGGCTGACCGGCACCTCGCCGACACCGTAGGCATAGATCATGTTGAACTGGCCCGGCGCGAAGCACGGCACGCCGCTGGCGAGCGGCACCAGGTCGAGCGTTACGACGTCCGCCGTCTCCCGCCGCACCGCGCGCACCCGCCACGGCGCCGGCAGCATCGGATCGGCCAGCGCTGCCGGTGGCGCGGCGCTCATGCCGGCGGGTGCCCATAGACGTCGAGCATCTGTTGCCGCGCCGCCTGCATCCTGCGCACCATCACCGGCAGCAGCCGCCGCATCATCTCATAGCCGAGATGATGGTCGGCGTCACATTTGCCGCGCAGGCAATGGGCGTCGAGGCCGAAGACGCGGGTGTCGGCGGTCGCCCTGGCGTCGAACCCCCAGCGGTAGGGCGGCACCAGCCACGACGCGCCGACCATCTCCCCGCCACCGAGGCTTTCGATGACGATCGGCGGGCGGGCCGGGGCGTGCAGTTCCAACGCCACTCTTCCCTCGCGGATCAGGTAGAACTCGTCGGCCGGCCCGCCCTCGCGGAACAGATACTCCCCGGGCGCGAAGCGCAGGTTGCGCGCGCAGCCGACCAGCCTCCGGCCGAGGGCGGGATCGATCCCGGCCAGGAACTCATGGCCGAGCAGCAGGCGTTCAAGCGTTTCCACCTTTCCCCTCCCCCACCGCCTTCCCCGGCATGGCGCGGATGGCCGCCGCTTCCGCGGTGATGTCGATCCCGACCGGGCACCAGGCGATGCAGCGCCCGCAGCCGACGCAGCCCGAGCTGCCGAACTGGTCGATCCAGTGCGCGAGCTTATGCGTCAGCCATTGCCGGTAGCGCGATTTTCCGCTGGCGCGCACCGACCCGCCATGGATGAAGGAGAAATCAGCGGTGAAGCAGGAATCCCACCGCTTCACCCGCGTCGCCTCGGTCCCGGCAAGATCGGTATGGTCGGCGACCGAAGTGCAGAAGCAGGTCGGGCAGACCAGGGTGCAGTTGGCGCAGGCCAAGCACCGTGCCGCCACCTCGTCCCAACGCGGATGCTCGGGATTGGCTTGCAGCCGCTCCTTGAGGCCATTGGTGTCGAGATGCCGGCCCATGCCGGCTTCGGTGCGCGCCAGCACCGCCTCGGCCGCCGCCGTCGCTTCCGGCCCCGCCGGGCGCGTGGGCAGGACGGCGAGCAGCGCGGCGCCGGCTTCGCTGCCGGCGACGGCGAGGAAATCGTGGCGGGCGGCGTCGATCAACTCGGTCAGCGCCAGGTCGAACCCGCTCTCGGCGCGCGGGCCGGTTCCCATGGAGGCGCAGAAGCACGTGCCGGCCGCCGTGCCGCAATTCAGCGCGACCAGGAACGCGCCCTGCCGCCGTGCCGCGTAGCCCGGATCCCGATGCGCCCCGCCGAGGAACACGCGGTCCTGGATGGCGATGGCGTGCAACTCGCAGGCACGCACGCCGAGGAAGGCGAAGGGCGCCGGCGACGGCGGTTCCGGCGTGATCGTGAAGCCGTCGTCCTGGCGGCGGGCGCGCCAGAGCGTTTCCTCCGGCGGGTGTAGAAAGCGCTTCCAGGATTGCGGGCCGACCGCGTAGCCGAACAGAGCGGCATCGGCGCGACGTTCCAAACGGTAGCGCCCGGCCTCCTGGCGATCGGTCCAACCGGCTGGAAGCGCCGCGAGGTCGGCGATCCGGTCATAGACGATGGCGCCGTCGCGCAAGGTCGGGCCGATCACGTCGAAGCCGCGCGCGACCAGCGCGTCGACCAAAGCCTGCAGCCCGGCGCGATCGAGCAGGACGGGCGCGGTTTGCGCGTCAGGACCGGGCGGCGCGGTCGGGGACATGGCGATGAATTCTACTCCTGCCAGCGGATCAGCGGAAGTTCGGCCGGCACCCTGGCCTCGGGATGACTTGGCAGGATCCGCACGGTGAAATCCCGGCGCGGCCGGGTGGTGACCACCCGGCCGGCATAGGTGAACCCGTTCACCGCGCCCGCTACCGGGGCGCCGCGGGCCAGCGCGACCGACGGCGCGGCGCCCGGTGCATTGCCCGGCGCATCGCTCCTGGGCGGATCGGCATAAAGTTCCACCCGCACATCCTCGGCGGCGATCTCGCCGAGATAGACCGGCACGTGGCAGGACCAGCCATCCGCCTCGGCCGTCATGTCGGGGGCGCCGATATGCAGGCTCTTCCAGCCGTGATGCAGCCGGCGTTCCCACGCGCGGAGCGACCGCGCCGCCGCCGCGGCGTCGGCCAAGCGCCGGCGCAGGGCGGCGCTGGCCGGCAGATAGGCCTGCTCCAGATAGTCGCGCAGCATGCGGGTCGCGCTGAAACGCGGCGCCAGCACCGCCATGCCGCGCCGAATGCGGGCGATCCACGCGCGCGGGATGCCGGCCGGATCGCGGTCATAGAATGCGGGCGCCACCTCGCGCTCCAGAATCGTGTAGAGTTCGGCGGCATCGGCGGCGTCCTGTGCCGCCGGGTCGGGCGCGGTGGTGGCACCGATCGCAAAGCCGAGATCGGGGGCAAAGCCCTCGGCCCACCACCCATCCAGCATCGAAAGATTGATCCCGCCATTGGCGATCACCTTCATCCCGCTGGTCCCGCACGCCTCCCATGGCCGGCGCGGCGTGTTGATCCAGACATCGACGCCCTGGACCAGTTCCTGCGCCAGCGCGATGTCGTAATCCTCGAGGAATACGACCCGCGCCCAGAATTCGGGATGGGCGGTGAAGGCCACCCACTCCGCGATCATCCGCTTGCCCTCCTCGTCGGCGGGATGCGCCTTGCCGGCCACCACCAGCTGCATCGGGCGATGCTGGTCGCCGAGCAGGCGTTCCAGCCGGGCGTGATCGGCCAGCAGCAGGTTGGGGCGCTTATAGCCGGTGAAGCGGCGCGCGAAGCCGAGGGTGAGCGTGTTCGGGTCGAGCACGCTCTCGGCGCGCGCGACCATCGCGGGGTCGTGGCCGCGGCCGGTCAGATGGCGGCCGAGGCGGGCGCGCACCGCCGTCACCAGCCGCTGACGCGATCGTCCGCGCATTTCCCACAGCGCCGCGTCATCCACCGCGGCGATCACGTCCCGCAGCGGCTCGGCCATGCGCCGCCAGCGCGCCTCGCCACCGGCAGCGGTGAAGATCGCGTCGGCCTCGGGCGATTCCCAGGATGGCATGTGGACGCCGTTGGTCACATGCCCGACCGGCACCTCGCGTTCGGGCCAGCGCGGGAACAGCGGCTGGAAGATGCGCCGGCTGACCGCGCCGTGCAGCGCGCTGACGCCGAGGCTGATGAAGGATCCGCGCAGCGCCAGGAAGGCCATGTTGACCGGCGCGCCGCGCTCGGTCCGGGCCAGCGACAAGGCGATCGCGGCGATCTTCTCGGCCGCCGGCCCCATCGCGGCGTGGCGATATTGTTCGAGCAGAGCCATCGGGTAGCGGTCGAACCCAGCCTCCACCGGGGTGTGGGTGGTAAAGACGGTGCCGGCGCGGCTGACCCATAGCGCCTCCTCGAACCCGATCCCGAGCCGCGCCGAGAGGCTGCGCGCCCGCTCCAGCAGCGCGAAGGCGGCATGACCCTCGTTCAGGTGGCAGACCTCGATCTCGGGATGTATGGTCTCCACCAGCCGCCAGCCGCCGACGCCGAGCACGATTTCCTGCAAAAGCCGCATCTCGGTGCTGCCGCCGTAGAGCTTGCCGGTGATGCCGCGATCGACCGGGGTGTTCAGCGCATCGTTGCTGTCGAGCAGATAGAGCGCGGTGCGCCCGACCATGGCGCGCCAGACGCGCAGACGCAGGCGGCGCCCGGGCAGGTCGAGCAGGATATGGAGCCGCGTCCCGGCCTGATCCAATACCGGCTGCACCGGCATCATCGTCGGCTCGTTATAGGGGTAGGCTTCCTGCTGCCAGCCGGTGGCGTCGATCATCTGGCGGAAATAGCCTTCCTGGTACAGGAGCCCGACGCCGATCGCCGGCACACCGAGATCGCTCGCCGTCTTCAGATAATCCCCCGCCAGGACGCCGAGCCCGCCGGCATAGAGCGGCAGCGCCTCGCCGAGACCGAACTCCAGGCAGAAATAGGCGACGCCGGCCAATGCCGCGCGTCCATGGGTCTCGGCGAACCAGCCCGGCGCGGCGAGATACGCGCGGCGCTCCGCGGCCAGCGCATCGAGATGGGCGAGGAAACCGGGATCGGCGGCCAGCGCCGCCAACCGCGCGGCCGGCACGTCTTCGAGCAGGATCCAGGGATTGTGCGTGCGCTGCCACAATTCGGCGTCGATCCGTTCCCATAGCGCATCGCCCCGATGGCTCCAGGTCCAGCGCAGATCGAGCGCGAGATCACGCAGCGCGGCGAGCGGCGGCGGCAGCGCCAACCCCCAGCACGGCGCCATCGCGGCGATGGGGGCCGGGGAGGCCGCCGCCGTCACTCCGCCGCCTCTAGAAACGCCGGCTCAGGAGACCGCGGCGCGTCGGCGCTCACCACCAGATCGTCATACAGCGCCAGATAGCGGCGGGCCGACACCTCCCAGCCGAAATCGCGGCCCATCGCGGCGCGCTGCGCCCGGCGCCAGGCGACCGGATCGCGGAACCGATGGCCAGCGCGGCGCAAGCAGCCGGCCAACGCCGCGGCGGTGGGATCGTCGAAGGTGAAGCCGGTGCCCTCGCGCCGCCCGGTTTGCGTGCTGTCGATATCGGTGACCGTGTCCGCCAGCCCGCCCACCTTGCGGGTGACCGGCAGCGCGCCGTAGCGCATCGCATACATCGTGGTCAGGCCGCAGGGTTCGAAGCGGGACGGGGTCAGCGCGAGGTCGGCGGCGGCGTTCAGACGATGCGCCAGCGTCTCCTGGTAGCCGATCCGCACCGCGAGCCGATCCGCGCGGCCAATGGCGGCGGCGCGGAAGGCGGCCTCCAGCCCCGGATCGCCTTCCCCGTGCAGCGCCACCTGGGCCCCCATGTCGAGCAGCGCTGGCAGCGCCGCCAGCACCACATCGGCCATCTTCTGCTCGGTCAGGCGGTTGACACCGACCACCAGCGGGCCGTCCGCCGTCGGATCGAGGCCCAGCTCCTGGCGCAAAGCCGCCTTGGCTGCCCGCTTGCCGGCCAGGTGGTCGGCATCGAAGGGGACCGGCAGAGCGGGATCGGCGGCCGGGTTCCAGATGTCGGTGTCGATGCCGTTCAGGATGCCGGTCAGGTCGGCGGCGCGGGCGCGCAGCAGCCCCTCCATCCCGGCCCCAAAGGCGGGGGTCAGGATTTCGCGGGCATAGGTGGGGCTGACTGTGGTCAGACGGTCGGCGTAGCGCAGGCCCGCCTTGAGGCAGGAGAACCGGCCGTAGAACTCGGCCCCGTCAGGTGTCAGCAGCGCCTCGGGCAGTGAGAGCGCGCGGGCGGCGTCGAGTGGGAAATTGCCCTGATAGGCCAGGTTGTGGATGGTGAAGAGACTGGGCGAACGCGGCCCGTGCCGGAGCGCGAGGAAGGCCGGCAGCAACCCCGTGTGCCAGTCATTGGCATGCACCAGCTCGGGCCGCCAGCCGGCGGTGTCGCCTTGCTCCGCGAGAGCGGCGGCGGCGGCGGAGAAGGCGGCGAAGCGGCGCAGATTGTCCGGCCAGTCCCGCTTGTCCTGGTCCTGGTAGGGACCGCCCGGGCGGCGGAACAGTTCCGGCCAGTCGAGGAGATAAACCGGCAGGCCGGTATCGGGCGTATGCGCGAGCAGCAGCGTCCCGCCGCCGGGCAGCCGGGACAGGGCGCGCTTGCCCCGCGCGGTGTCGAGCGCGCTGACATAGCCGGGGAGGATCGCGCGGATATCGGCCCCCAACGCCGCCAGGGCCACCGGCAGCGCCGCGCAGACGTCACCGAGGCCACCGGTCTTCGCCAGCGGGAACAATTCCGATGTCGCGAACAGCACCCGCAACCGATGGACCGACGGGCCGTAGGACGTAACGTCCATGTTCCTCCATCCTCCCGGCCCGGCTTCTCCGCGGGCTACGGGATCATGGATAGTGCCGCCGGCTGACCGGGTCTTTGATGCGGATCAAATTCGCCATCAATATCATTCCGCCGACCGGTTCACGGCTCACCATCCATCGCTCCGGCG
This sequence comes from Pseudomonadota bacterium, assembly GCA_021808185.1. GTDB lineage: Bacteria > Pseudomonadota > Alphaproteobacteria > Acetobacterales > Acetobacteraceae > CAJCJG01. Next base: position 3,713 of record JAKBCB010000006.1, on the reverse strand, counting down.
CGGGCGGTGGCGATCGCGGCGGTCAGGGAACGTGCCAGCGAATCCGAGCCCAGACCCTCCATCGGCAGGCGGTAGCGATGGCGCCAGTTCGCCGCCTCGGCCGCCATGCCGGGATGATTGAGCTGCACCGTTTCGGCCAGCAGATCGCCGAGCGAGGCCAGCACCAGGGCGCTCGGCCCGCGCGCCAGGAACTGGTGGATGGCGTGCAGCAGCGCCGCCAGCGCCGCCGGATCGTCGGTCGTCGCCGCATCCACACCCGCCGGTGCCAGACCGCGATCGGCGAGCGCGGCCAGTAGCAGCGCCCGCTCATGCGCCCGCGCGGCGGCGGCTTCGGGCGGCAGATCCCGCCCCTCCCACCAGCCGCGGAAGGTGGGCAGGTCGTGGGTCGCGAAGGCGGCCAAAGCGAGCCGCGGATAGGTGCCGGGGCGACGGAACAGGCCATCCGGCCAACGCTCGAACAGCAGCAGCCGGGTGGACAGGACCGCGGCCGCGTCCAGGCGCGCGCGCAGCCCGTCCGGCACCGTGCCGAGATCCTCGCCCACCAGCAGACAGCGCTGGCGATGGCTTTCCAGGGTCAGGATGCCGAGCAGGTCCGCCAGCGGATAGCGCAGATAAGCGCCATCGCGCGCGTCCGCCCCGGCGGGAATCACATACAGCCGATCGAGCCCCATCACGTGATCGATCCGCAGCGCCGCGGCATGGCGCAGATTGGCGCGCAGCGCGGCGATGAAGGGCGTATAGCCGCCGGCGCGGAGCGCGCGCGGATCGGGCACTGGCAGGCCCCAGTCCTGGCCGGCGCGCGCGAAGGCATCGGGGGGCGCGCCGATGCGGGCGCCGGACAGAAACTGTGCCGGATCGGCCCAGACATCGGCCCCGTCCGGGTCCACCCCCAGCGCCAGGTCGCGATAGAGCCCGGCGCCGGCGCGCGCCGCCTCGGCCAGTTGGCGCTCGGCGATCCATTGCAGCCAGGCATGATAGGCGATCGGGGTCGCGTGCGTGCGCCGGAACGCGGCGATGCCGGGGGCGTCGGGACGGGCAAGTGCCGCCGGCCAGTCGCGCCAGGGACGCGGGGCGAAATGCTCGGCCAGGGCGTTGAAGAGGGCGAAGCGTTCCAAAGCTTCGCCGCCGGCGTGGCGGAATGCGGCGAACCCGGCGGCGTCCCATTGCCCGCCATCGAACGCCGCCGCCAGCGCCGCGTGCTTGCGCCGATGCACCAGCGCGTAGTCCACGCCCGCGCCCGGCGGTGGCCCGTCCGGCGGCGGCCAGGCGGCGTCCGGCGGCACCATGGCGCCCAGCGCGGCGAGGTCGAGATGCAGCGGGTTGAGGAACCGGCGGCTGGAGGGCCGATACGGATTGGGGTCGGCGGTTTCCCCCGGCAGCGGCGCGTGCAGCGGATTGATCCCGACCAGGCGCGCGCCCCAGCCCGCCGCCAGCCGCGCCAGCGCGCCGAGATCGGCGAAATCGCCGATCCCCCAGCTATGCCGCGACCACAACGCGAACAGGGCGGCGCCGATACCCCATTCCCGCCTGCCGGTGGCCAGCCAATCGGGGCGCCAAGCGCTCGCCGGCGGCTGCACCAGCGTCGTGATGGCGGCCGTCGCGCCGCAGCTGATTTCCAGCCGGTGGTATCCGGGCGGCAGGTCGGCGGGCAGCGGCAAGGTCAGGCGCAGCCCGCTCCGGTCCGGGGCGTGGGCTGGGGCGCGGGCCGGGGCGGGCAGGGCCGCCACCGCCGCGCTGCCCTCGCGCCGCGCGCCATCCTCCAGCGCGATGCGCCACCGGAGCGGGGCGGCCGGCGCCGGGGCCGCCAGCACCACGGCGACGCCGCCCGCGCGCCCCGCCGGTGGCAGCACCGCGATCGGCGGCAGGGGTTCCCGCCAGGGTGCCAGCTCGAGGGCGGCGACCGCATCGCGAACCGCTCCGGGCGAGCAGGGATCATGGCCGAGCGCGCGCAGCACACCCGCGCGCGCCGATGGCGTGAGCGCGCGGCGCTGCCCTTCGGTGTCATGATAGTCGGGCGCGATCCCCGCCAGCGCCGCCAGCCGCGCGAGCGCGGCCTCATGGCCCTGGTTGTTCTCCCTCTCGTCCATCGCCCTCGCCCCCGGCCGTGCCCGGATCTGTATTATACTCTCATAAATCCAATTAAGTTACGCTCTCGCCAACCCGGCTGAGCGAGGAACAACTTGCCATGCCTCTCGACTCCCATCGCCTCCCGACCGCCGCCCCCCCGGCCCTGTCTGACGCGCCCGGCGCGCCCGGCATCGCGCCCACCTGGACCAGCAGCGCCAAGGACATGGTGGGCGGCTCGCTCGGCCCGGCGCGGTTGTGGTTCACGCTCGGCTTCGGCATCGTCACCGAGGTCTATTATCCGCGCGTCGATCTGCCGCAGATCCGCGACCTCGGCTTCATCGTCGGCGACGGTGCCGGGTTCTGGGTGGAGGTCAAGCGGCTCGGCACCCACGATGTGCGGCTGGTCGCGCCCGGCGTGCCGGCGGTGGAAATCCTGCACCGCCACCCGCGCTTCCGCCTGCGCCTGCGCGTCACCCCCGATCCGCTGCGCGACGTGCTGCTGATCGAGGCGACCCTGACCGGCGATCCGGCGCTGCGGCTGTTTGCGTTGCTGGCCCCGCGCCTCGGCGCGACCGGGGAGGGCAACGTCGCCGCGGTGGCGCGCTATCGCGGCCGGCGCGTGCTGTGGGCGGAACAGGGGCCGTATGGCCTGGCGATGGTCGCCGCCGATGCCGCCCAACGCGATGCCCTGGGCGCGGCGAGCGCGGGTTATGTCGGGGTCAGCGACGGTTGGCAGGATTTCGCCGTCCATGGCGCGCTGACCTGGGAATATGACCGCGCCGGGCCGGGGAATGTGGCGCTGGTCGCGGCGCTGCCGGCGCGGGTGGTGCTGGCGCTGGGCTTTGCCGCCACCAAGCAAGCCGCGGCGACGCTGGCCGTCTCCAGCCTGCTGGAGCCGTTCGCCGCAGTGCTGCTACGCCAGGTGGCGGACTGGCAGGACTGGTATGCCGGCGCCAACCGGCGCAACCCGGTGCGCTGGGAAGCGCCGGACGCGCTGGGCGAGCAGTTCATGGTCTCCGCCATGGTGCTGCGCAGCCACCTGGATAAGACCTATCCGGGCGCGATGGTCGCCAGCCTCTCCATCCCCTGGGGCGATCGCGGCACCGAGCGCGGCGGCTACCATCTGGTCTGGCCGCGCGACCTGGTGCAATGCGCCACCGCCCTGCTGGCGCTGGGCGCCGAGGAGGAGGCGCGCAACGCGCTGCGCTATCTGATCGCGACGCAGCGCGAGGACGGGCACTGGGAGCAGAACCAGTGGCTGGGCGGGCGGCCATACTGGCAGGGCAAGCAACTGGATCAGACCGCCTGCCCGGTCGTGCTGGCCGCGCTGCTGGCTGAACGGGACGCGCTGGGCGGGACCGAGGTTGCCGACATGATCGCCGCAGCCCTCGGCTATCTGCTGCGCAACGGGCCGGTGAGCGAGCAGGACCGCTGGGAGGAAAGCGCCGGGATCACCCCCTACACGCTCGCTTGCGTGATCACCGCGCTGGTGGCGGGGGCGCCGTTCCTGACGCTGCGGCTGCGCTGGCTGGCGCTGGTGGTGGCGGATTTCTGGAACGCCGAGATCGAGCGCTGGCTGGTGGCGCGCGGCGGGCGCTTGGCCGAACAGGAGGGAATTCCCGCCTATTACGTGCATCTGGCGCCGG
>JAKBCB010000295.1 GCA_021808185.1 Pseudomonadota bacterium | reverse complement strand
GCGGAGCGGGTTCCGCGCCTCGGCGGGCTGCACCGGATGATGGACTGGCCCGGCCCGATCCTGACCGATTCCGGCGGCTACCAGGTTTTTTCCCTCTCCGCCCTGCGCACGCTCGACGCCGACGGGGTCACGTTCCGCAGCCACATCGACGGCTCGCAACACCGCCTGACGCCGGAACGCAGCATCGACATCCAGCACAAGCTCGACGCCACCATCACCATGGCGTTCGATGAATGCACGCCGTTCCCCGCGACGGAGGAGCAGGCGCGATCCAGCATGGAACTATCGATGCGCTGGGCCGCGCGCTGCCGCGCGGCGTTCGTGCCGCGTGAGGGCTACGGGTTGTTCGGCATCAACCAGGGCGGCGTGTTTGCCGATCTGCGCGCCCGCTCCGCCGAGGCGCTCGCCGCCATCGGCTTCGAGGGCTACGCGGTCGGCGGCCTCGCGGTCGGCGAAGGGCAGGAGACGATGTTCTCCGTCCTCGATGGCGTCGTGCCCCGCCTGCCGGCGGTCAAGCCGCGCTACCTGATGGGCGTGGGCACGCCGGACGACATTCTGGGCGCGGTCGCGCGGGGGGTGGACATGTTCGACTGCGTGATCCCCACGCGCGCGGGCCGCACCGCGCGCGCCTACACGTCTCGCGGGGTGTTCAACCTGCGCAACGCCCGCTTCGCCGACGAGGACCGCCCGCTCGACGAGGCATGCGCCTGCCCGCTGTGCGCGCGGCATTCGCGCGCCTATCTGCATCACCTGTTCCGCTGCGAGGAAATGCTCGGGCCGATGCTGCTGACGTGGCACAACATCCAGTATTACCAGGATCTGATGCAGGGCATCCGCGCGGCCATCGCCGCCGGAAATCTGCAAGCCCACGCCGCCGCGACCCGCGCGCGCTGGGCCGCCGGAGAGACCGCATGACCGAATCCTACGAGGGCCTGACGCAGCTCGGCCGCGCCGCCGCCATTCCGGAAAACCCCGACGCGGCGGTGCTGGAGCGGGTGCCGAACCCGCGCGACGATGCGCAATACGTGGTGCGCTTCACCTGCCCGGAGTTCACCTCGCTCTGCCCGATGACCGGCCAGCCGGATTTCGGCCACCTCGTCATCGACTACATCCCCCGCGACTGGCTGGTGGAGAGCAAGTCGCTGAAACTGTTCCTCACCAGCTTCCGCAACCACGGCAGCTTCCACGAGGCGTGCACGATGAAGGTCGCCAGCCGGCTGGTGGACCTTCTTGCCCCGGTGTGGCTGCGGATCGGCGCCTACTGGTATCCGCGCGGCGGCATGCCGATCGACGTGTTCTGGCAGACCGGCGCGCCACCGGCGGGCGTCTGGATCCCGGATCAGGGTGTGGCCCCCTATCGCGGGCGGGGCTGAGCCTACACGCCGAGCAGCCAGCTGAAATCATGCCGCGCGGCCTCGTCCAGCGCGGCGAGCCAAACGACGCCCACTGCGGCCCACACCCTGAACAGCAGGCGCCCAGTGGGGTGGGTCGGGTTGAGTTCCACTCCGGCCGGATGATAGCGCCACAGCCTGTTCTGCCCGTTGTCCAGGCTCGGCGGTTCCCACAGCAGCAATGCCACCACGCTCAACGCCACCACCATCGGCAGCGCAACCACCAGCCGCCACATCGCCGGCCCATGCATCGTGGCCGCCTGCGCGAGCATCCAAAGCAAGCTGCCACCGACGACGACGTTGAGAACCTGCACCATCCACATGGCGAACCACCTGAAGCGCCCGGAATGGAACATTATACGCAATCAATTCTTATTCGTCAAGACCGGCAGCCGGCGTTCCCCGCGCGCCCTTGCTCGGGCAACGGGGGGGGACTGGCAAGATCGATGGTCCGGCAGTTAGATGCCGATGCAACAAGCGGCACGAACGTCCTTGACCACGCCCAACCAGCCGGCCCGCGCCGCCGCCGCGATCCGCCAGAAAGCCCTGGAACTCGGGTTCGACGCGGTGGGTTTCGCCCCCGCCGCCCTGGGGCCGGAGGCGCGCGTGCGGCTCGCCGCCTTCCTCGCCGCCGGGCAGCATGGCGAGATGGGCTGGCTCGCCGAGCGCGCCGAGCAGCGCAGCCATCCGCAAGCGCTGTGGCCGGACGCGATCAGCGTCATCTGTCTGGGTCTCAGCTACGCGCCCGGCGAGCACCCGCTGGCCACGCTGGCGCGGCCGGACCGCGGCAACATCTCGGTCTATGCCCGCAACCGCGACTATCACGACATCGCCAAGGGGATGCTGAAACACCTCGGGCAGTTCATCGCCAGCCGGTTCGCGGCGGGCATAAAGGTGTTCGTCGATACCGCCCCGGTGATGGAAAAGCCGCTGGCCGCGCGCGCGGGCCTCGGCTGGCAGGGCAAGCACACGAATCTGGTCTCACGCACGCACGGTTCCTGGCTGTTCCTGGGTGAGATCTACACCACGCTGGATCTGCCCGCCGACGCCCCGCACGCCGACCGCTGCGGCACCTGCGCGCGCTGCCTGAACGCCTGCCCGACCGATGCGTTCCCCGCGCCCTACCGCCTCGATGCCACGCGCTGCATCGCGTACCTGACCATCGAGCACGCCGGGCCGGTCCCGGACGCACTGCGCCCAGCGATCGGCAACCGCATCTATGGCTGCGACGACTGCCTCGCCGCCTGCCCGTGGAACCGGTTCGCGCAGGCCACGCGGCACGCGAAACTCCAGGCGCGGGACGACCTGATCGCGCCCGACCTCGCCGCGCTGGCCGGGCTGGACGATGCCGGATTTCGCGAAAAATTCGCCGGCTCCCCTGTCAAGCGCATCGGCCGCGACCGCTTTGTGCGCAACGTGCTGATCGCCATCGGCAATTCGGCCGCCCCCGCGCTGGCGCCCACGGCGGCGGCGCTGACCGGCGATGCCAGCGCCGTGGTGGCCGAGGCCGCCGCCTGGGCGCTCGCGCGACTGCAAGCGTCCGCCTGAGCCATGCTGGTCAAGCACAGTTTTTCCCTCGCAGGCCACCGCACCAGTGTCGCGCTGGAGCCGGAGTTCTGGGCCGCCCTCGCCGCGCTCGCCGCCGCGCGCGGCCTCACGCTCGCCGGCCTGATCGTCGCGGTGGACGCGGCGCGCACGCCGGACCGGCCGCTGGCCTCGGCGCTCAGGGTTCTGGCGCTGACGGAACGGCGCTAGCCTCCGGCGGATGCGCCGCCCGCCAGCGCGCCGCCTCGGCCAGCTCCGGCGCGCGGCGCAGGGTGCTCCACGGGCCGGACAGGCGCAGGCCCAGCGTCGGCGCGTCGGGCACGGCGGGATGCAGCGCCAGACGCAGATCGGCGGCATCGCCCGGCAGGTCGATCCGCCCCTCGGCGCCGATGCTGCCGGCGGGGCCGTCCAGCGTGGTGTCGTGCAGCGTCAGCACCCCGCGCTCCGCGTGCGCGGCGAGGGCAAACGTGGCGAACGGGGTGGCGCCCCCCAGCATCGCCGCCCGCAGCGCCGCATCATCGCCGCGCGGGTCGAGCCTCGCCAGCGCCACGCCGGACAGCGCCCCGTCCGTCACCGCCAGCGTTACGTCGCCGGCCAGCGTGGACAGCATCGCCGCCGGCGCGTGGCCGGTCGCGGTGACGCCGACATGCGCCTCCAGTCTGCCATCGGTCAGGTCGAGCGGCAGGTCCAGCACCGGCCCGTCGATGGCCGCGCCGGTGATGCCGAACGCGACCGCGATGGCCGGCGGATCGGCGCGCGCATCCAGCGTCGCCACCCCCGCCACCCCGCCGCCGGCCAGTTCGCCGCGCGTCAGGTCCACGCGCAACACGCCATCGGCCAGCCCCACGGTGCCCTCGGCGTGCCCGACCAGCGGGGCGAGGCCGGCCTGTACCCGCTCCGCCGCGAACTTGATCGCGGCATCGAACCCGCGCAGCCCGCCGACCGGCAGCGGATCGACCGAATGCCACGATGGCAGCGGCAGCGGCAGCGTCTCGGCGGCGATGTGGCCGGTCAGCATCGGCCTCGCCCCCGCCCGGTCGAGCAACAGCGCCCCGGTCGCGCGCAGGCCGCCCGCCGCCAGATCGAAGGAATCCGCGGCCAGCCGCCCCGGCGCGCCGGAGAGTTGCGCGATCAGCCCGAGCGAGCCGTCGCCCAGCCAGAACGCGGCCCCGCCCATGCCCAGCGCCTCCGCGAGCCGTGGCGCGCCGGGATGGCGCAGCGTGGTGGTCGCGGTCCAGGTGTGGTGCGTCAGGTCCAGCACCGGGGCACTTTCCAGGCGCAGATCGGCCAGATCGGCGGATAGCTTCAGCGCCAGCCGCTCCGGCGTGCCGGAACCGAGCACCTGCACATTGGTCGCGGTCTGCCACAGCCCGGGCGCCTGATGCGTCAGGAACGCGAGCCCGTCCGGCAGCAGCGGCGCCAGCGCCTCGGCACGCGGCGCCTGGAGATCGAGCCGCCCCTCCGACACATGCCCGCCCTCGCCCACGGTCGCCGAAGCGGTGGCGTGCACGCCGTCCACCTGCACGTCGAGCTTGCGCACCGTCAGCCGCCCGCCCTCCGCGCTCGCATCGAGCGAGAGCGGCGCGAAGGCGATGCCCTGGAACAGCGCCTGTTTCGCCTCCAGCCGAAGATCGAGGTCGAACGGCGCGAAATGCCCCGGCAGCGCCGCGAGCGACGGCGCCTCGCCGGGCAGCCAGCCATCCAGATCCAGCCGGTCGAAGGTCAGCCCCGCCCCCAGCACGAAGCGCTTGCCGCCCCGCAGCGTCATGCTGCCCGCGACCCGGTTGCCGTCCAGCGTGCCGTCGATGGCGGCGATGGCGATCTGCGCCGGCTCGGCCACGACATGAAAGCCAAGATCGGCGGTGCGCAGCACCCCTTCCGGCAGCGAGGCGATGGGCGTGACCCCCGCCTGCTGCACCCAAGCGAGCGTGGTGCGCAGCGCGGGCGCGCTCATTGCCACGTCGCCCTCGAAGCGCGCATGGCGCGGCCCCGGCGCATCCGAGGGCGCGATCCGCCCGGACAGCCGCAGCGCCGCGTCGCCCGGCAGCACCGCGCGCACTTCGCGCACCTGCGCGCCCGCGTTCGACAGGTCCACCGCCGCCCGCAGCCCGCGCAGCGTACCGCCGGCGAACGTCGCGGCCTCCGCCGACAGATCCACCCCGGTCGGCAGGTCGAACGATCCGGTGCGTTCCAGCACCGGCAGCCAGGCGTCGAGGTCGAGCCGGCTGGCGGCAAGCGCCAGATCGAGCCGTGGCGCCGGCGTCACCCGCAGCGCCACCGCCCCGCGCGCCGGCGAGCCGCCGATCTCCATCGCCAGATCGTCCGCGGCGGCAAGGCCGCCCGCG
>JAKBCB010000294.1 GCA_021808185.1 Pseudomonadota bacterium | reverse complement strand
GCTGCCGGTCTCCACCACGGTCAGCAGCGACCGCAGCATCCGGATATCGAGGCTGATGAGATTCATGGGCGTCGTTCTGCTCCGCGATGGGTCGGGGCGAAGATGGCCAGGCGCGTCATGCAAGATACGCGCGAACGGGAGGCGACATGGACGCAGCGATTGACCCTGGCGCGGAATGGGGCGCCGAGTGGGGCGCGCTCAGCCGGGCGGCGCGGGACGCGGCCTACAACAACACTGCGGCCGTCGCCGACGTGGCCGCGTTGCACGAGGCCCGTGCCCGCGCCTCGCTGGCGGCGCGTGCGGCATCGCCGGCCACGCTCGATCTGCCGTACGGCCCCGGCGAGCGACACCGCATCGACATCTTTCCCGCCGCCGACCCGCAGGCGCCGTGCCTCGTGTTCATCCATGGCGGCTACTGGCAGATGAACAGCAAGGAGAGCTTCGCCTGCCTGGCCGATGGCGTGCGCGCACATGGCTGGTCGGCCGCTTTCCCGGGCTATTCGCTCGCCCCCGCCGCGACGCTGGCGCAGATCGTGGGCGAGATCGGCGCCGCGCTGGACTGGCTGGCGGCGCATGGCCGCGCCCACGGAGCAGGCGGGCCGATCGTGGTCTCGGGCTGGTCGGCGGGCGGCCATCTCGCGGCGCTCGCGCTCGATCATCCGGCGGTAGTCGCGGGCCTTGGCATCTCGGGAATCTACGAGCTTGGGCCGTTGCGCGATACCTACCTGAACGAAAAGCTCGCGCTGTCGGACGAACAGGTGGCCACGCTGTCGCCGCTGCGGCGGCCGGTGGTGCCCAAGCCGATGGCGATCACCTACGGCACGCAGGAACTGCCGGCGCTGATCGCCAACAGCCGCCGGCTGCACGCCTACCGGGCCGCCGCCAACGCCCCCGGCGCGCTGCTGCCGGCGCCGGGGCGCAACCACTTCACCATCCTGGACGATCTGCGCCAGCCGGACGGGTTCCTGACGCGGCAGATCCTGGTGCTGCCGGGATAGTGGCGGGGCGACTCGTGTCCTTGATCTGAATCATGGCGGCGCCGCGGGGCGGCGCGCTTGCTGGGTCGGGCCGATCCTCGAAGGGACGCCCATGCGACTCGCACCTGCCCCGGCGCTGCTGCCCTGGACCGATATCGTTCGGCGGGATGGCACCGCCATTGCGTTCGACCCCGCGCGCATCCGCCACGCCATCGCCCGCGCCGGACAGGCCAGCGGCGAATTCGGCGCGCAGGAGGCCGCCTCCCTCACCGAAGCCGTGCTCGACTGTCTCGCCAGCCGCTTCGCCGCGCGTGCTCCGGACATCGAGGGCATCCAGGACGAGGTGGAAACCGCGCTCATGCGGGCCGGCTGGTTCCACACCGCCCGCGCCTACATCCTGTACCGCGGCCATCGCACGCAACTGCGCCAGGACCGGATCGCTGTCGTCGATGCCGTCGCTTCCATCGACGAGTACCTCGACCGCCAGGACTGGCGCGTGCAGGCCAACGCCAACCAGGGCTATTCGCTCGGCGGGCTGATCCTGAACAGCGCCGGCAAGCTGATCGCCAATTACTGGCTCAGCCGCGTCTATCCCGCCGAGATCGGGGCCGCGCATCGCGGCGGGGACATCCATATCCACGATCTGGACATGCTCTCCGGCTACTGCGCCGGCTGGTCGCTGCGCACGCTGCTGACCGAAGGCTTCAACGGTGTCGCGGGCAAGGTGGAAGCCGCGCCGCCGCGGCATCTGTCCAGCGCCATCGGCCAGATGGTGAACTTCCTCGGCACGTTGCAGAACGAATGGGCCGGTGCCCAGGCGTTCAGCTCGTTCGACACGTATCTGGCGCCGTTCGTGCGCAAGGACAGCCTGTCGTTCGCCGAAGTGCGGCAGAACATGCAGGAGTTCATCTTCAACCTGAACGTGCCCTCCCGCTGGGGCAGCCAGCCGCCGTTCACCAACGTCACCTTCGACTGGGTGTGCCCGGAGGATCTGCGCGAACAGGTGCCGGTGATCGGCGGGCGGGAGATGCCGTTCCGCTACGGCGATCTGCAACCGGAGATGGACGCGATCAACCGCGCCTATCTCGAAGTCATGGCCGAGGGCGACGCGAAGGGCCGCATCTTCACCTTCCCGATCCCGACCTACAACATCACCAACGATTTCCCCTGGCACTCGGACAACGCCGAACGGCTGTTCGCGATGACGGCGAAATTCGGCCTGCCGTATTTCCAGAACTTCATCAATTCGGACCTCGAACCGAACATGGTCCGTTCGATGTGCTGCCGGCTGCAACTGGATCTGCGCGAACTGCTCAAGCGCGGCAACGGTCTGTTCGGCTCGGCGGAACAGACCGGCTCGCTCGGCGTGGTGACGGTCAATTGCGCCCGTCTGGGCTATCGCCACAAGGGCGATGCGGCGGGGCTGTACGCCGATCTCGATGCCCTGCTGGAGCTTGCGCGCAACAGCCTGGAGATCAAGCGCAAGATAATCCAGCGGCACATGGACGACGGGCTGTTCCCGTTCACCAAACGCTATCTCGGCACGCTGCGGAACCATTTCTCCACCATCGGGGTGAACGGCATCAACGAGCTGATCCGCAACTTCACCGACGATGCGGACAACATCACGACCCCGTCCGGGCACGCCTTCGCGGCAGCACTGCTGGACCATGTGCGCGGGCGCATCGTCGGCTTCCAGGAGCAGACCGGGCATCTGTACAACCTGGAAGCGACGCCGGCGGAGGGCGCCACGTACCGCTTCGCGCGCGAGGACCGCAAACGCTGCCCGGGAATCCTGCAAGCGGGATCGGCGGACAAGCCGTACTACACCAATTCCTCGCAACTGCCGGTGGGCTTCACCGACGACCCGTTCGAGGCGCTGGAGCATCAGGAGGCGTTGCAGGCCAAATACACCGGCGGCACGGTGCTGCACCTGTATCTCGGCGAGCGCCTGCCCTCGGCGGCGTCCTGCCGCGATCTGGTGCGCCGCGCGCTGACCCGGTTCCGGCTGCCGTACGTCACGGTCACGCCGACGTTTTCGGTCTGTCCCGTGCACGGCTACCTCGCCGGCGAACACACATTCTGTCCACGCTGCGACGCGGACCTGCTGGCCGCCAAGCGCGTGCGCCAGTGCGCCTGACTTGTCCCAACCAGGAGAGACGACATGCGGCAAACGACCGAGATGCGCGGCGACGATTCGCCGGTGATGCTGACCGACGCGGAGCGGCAGCCCTGCGAGGTATGGACGCGCGTGATGGGGTACCATCGCCCGGTCGCCTCGTTCAACGTCGGCAAGCAGGGCGAGCATGAGGAACGACGCAGCTTCGTTGTGGCCGACGCCAGCGCGCGCTGACGCGCGCGGCCTGCCGCTGGGCGGCCTCGCGCCGTTCAGCACGCTGGATTTTCCCGGCCGGTTGGCGGCGGTGCTGTTCACCCAGGGCTGCCCGCTCGCCTGCCGCTACTGTCACAACCCGGAACTGCGGCCCCGCGCAACGGCGCCCGCGCGCGACTGGGCGGGGACGCTCACGTGGCTGCGGCGTCGGGTCGGTCTGCTCGATGCCGTCGTGGTCAGCGGCGGCGAGCCGACGATCCAGCCGGGGCTGGGCGATGCGCTGGCCGAGATCCGGGCGCTCGGGTTCGCCACGGGCCTGCACACCGCGGGGGTGAACGCGCACGGGCTGGCGCAGGCGTTGCCGCTGCTGGACTGGGTCGGCTTCGACGTGAAGGCGCCGTTCGCCGGCTACGACGCGGTGGCCGGCCATGCCGGCAGCGGTGCCGCCGCGCGGCGCGCGCTCATGGTGCTGCTGGCCAGCGGCGTTGCGTACGAGGTGCGCACCACCGTGCATTCGGCGCTGCTCGGTCGCGCGGAGCTGATAGCACTGGCCCGCGACCTGCGCGGCCTGGGCGTGCGCCGCTGGGTGTTGCAGGCATTCCGCGCCGATGGCTGCCAGGACGCGGCGCTGCTGGCGCAACCAGGCGCCGTGGCCTTCGAATCCGTGTTGCCGGCGCTGGAGGCTCTGGTGCCCGAGATCACGATCCGTTGAGCCGCGCGGGGCGGCTTGATCCACATCAAGGACAGGCCCGCCCGCGCGCACCTACGGCATCGCGCGCCGGCCTTGCGGCCGGGTGCCATCGGCGAGAGGGAGCACAGCGATGCACTATCCGCCCGTCCCCGGCGTCGACTCGGTCGCTGCGCATTTTTCCGAAGCGGTGCGCTCGGCCGCGCGATCCGACCAGCCCTATCGCCACTGGAAGATGCATGACGTGCTGCCGGTGGACATCTGCACCGGCATCCTGACCCTGCCGATCGCGCCGGCCATGCTCGGCCGCACCGACGGCACGCGCAACAGCTACAACGCCGAACGCTGCTTCATCACGCCCACGCTGCGCGCGAAATTCCCCACCTGCGCGGTGCTGGCCGAGGCGTTGCGGCGCCCGGACGTGGCGCGCCTGATGGCCGAGACCTGCGGCATCGACGTGGAAGGCAGCTTCCTGCGGATGGAATACATGCAGGACACCGATGGCGCGTGGCTGGAACCGCACCGCGACATTCCGGAAAAGCTGTTCTCGATGGTGATCTACCTGTTCACCGGGCCGGACGCGGCCGAGTGGGGCACGGACATCTACGACGCGGATCGCCGCTGGGTCGGTCGGTCCTCGGGCGAATTCAATTCGGGAACGATCTTCGTCCCCGGCCCCGCGACGTGGCACGGCTTCGACCCGCGCCCCATCGTTGGCGTGCGCCGGCTGATGGAGATCAACTACGCCCGCTCGGACTGGCGCGACCGCGAGCAGCTCGCCGACCCGGACCACCCGATCCGGCTCGCCTGAGCGGCCGCGCCGGCCATCGACAGCGCGGCGCGCCAGGCCGCACTATGGCGTGGAACCCGCCGGGGCGGTCACGGGCATGGCATCGCAGGCACAGGACGATCCGACCCGCGCCATGGCGCCGCTCGCCGCCAGCGGCCTGTTCGACGCCGCGCATTACCTCGCCGCCTACCCGGACGTCCGCGCGAGCGGCGCCGATCCGCTCGCGCATTTCTGCCGCTTCGGCTGGCGTGAGGGGCGCAACCCCAACCCATGCTTCGAGACCGGATGGTATCTGCGCGAGAACCCCGATGTCGCGGCGGAAGGCCGCAACCCGTTGCTGCACTATGCCGAACGCGGCGAAGCGAAAGGCCGGCGCCCTTGCGCGCGGTTCGACCCGGCCTGGTACCGCCGCTTCGCGGGCCTCGGCGCCCGCGTCTCGCCGCTGGCGCATTTCCTCGCCCGCCATGGCGGCCACGCCGCGCCGCCGGCGCGCTTCGACGCTGCC
>JAKBCB010000293.1 GCA_021808185.1 Pseudomonadota bacterium | reverse complement strand
GGCTTCTGGCAGGACTACATGTCGCTCTGGCAGAACACCGCGCGCCGCATGTGGGGGCTGGAAAGCCAGCCGACCATCGACGGCGACCCGAAGGACCGCCGCTTCAAGGACGACGCCTGGAAGGAAAACGAGGTTTTCGACTTCATCCGGCAATCCTACCTGCTGTCGGCGCGGTTCGTGCAGGATGTCGTCGCCCACGTGGACGGGCTGGACGCGCCGACCGCCCAGAAGGTCGATTTCTACTCGCGCCAGTTCATCGACGCGATGAGCCCCTCGAACTTCCTGCTCACCAACCCCGAGGTGCTGCGCCGCACGGCGGAGACGGGCGGCGAGAACCTCATCAAGGGGCTGAACAACCTGCTGGCCGACCTCGAACGCGGCAAGGGCCAGCTGCGCATCAAGATGACGGACACGGACGCCTTCCGCATCGGCGAGAACATCGCCGTCTCGCCGGGCAAGGTGGTGTTCCAGAACGACCTGATGCAGCTGATCCAGTATTCGCCGTCCACGGAAAAAGTCCTCAAGCGCCCCCTGCTGATCGTCCCACCGTGGATCAACAAATTCTACATCCTCGACCTGCGCCCGAAGAACAGCTTCGTGCGTTGGGCGACCTCCCAGGGCCATACCGTGTTCATGGTCAGCTGGGTGAACCCCGATGCCCGCCTCGCCGAGAAGGATTTTGCCGACTACATGCAGGAAGGCATCCTCGACGCGCTCTCGGCCATCGAGGCCGCGACAGGCGAGAGCGACGTCAACGCCATCGGCTACTGCCTCGGCGGCACCCTGCTCTCCTGCACGCTCTCGCACATGGCCGCGCACAACGACACCCGCATCCGCTCGGCGACGTTCTTCGTCACGCTGATGGATTTCCGGGAGTCGGGCGAGTTGAACGTGTTCATCGACGAAGAGCAGATCAAAATGCTCGAAGACAAGATGAACAAGAACGGCTTCCTCGACGGCAGCGACATGGCGACGACGTTCAACATGCTGCGTGCCAACGATCTGATATGGTCGTTCGTGGTCAATAATTACCTGCTGGGCAACGACCCGTTCCCGTTCGATCTGCTGTACTGGAACAGCGATTCCACCCGCATGCCGGCGAAGATGCACAGTTTCTACCTGCGCAACATGTACCAGGACAACAAGCTGATCGAACCGGGCGGCATCGCCCTGGGCGGCACACCGATCGATCTTTCGCGCATCCAGGTGCCGGCGTATTTCCTCTCGACGCGCGAGGACCACATCGCGCCGTGGCGCGCGACCTATCGCGGCGCGCGTCTGCTCGGCGGCCAGAACCGCTTCGTCCTGGCCGCCTCCGGCCATATCGCGGGCGTCGTCAACCCGCCGGAGGGCGGCAAATACAGCCACTGGATCAACCCCGACCTGCCCGACGAGCCGGAAGCCTGGTTCGCCGGCGGCACCGAGATCGCCGGCTCCTGGTGGCCGGACTGGCAGCGCTGGGTGACGGCGCTGGACAAGCGGCAGGTGAAGGCCCGCGTCCCCGGCGATGGCAAGCTGGTGCCCATCGAGGACGCGCCGGGCAGCTATGTGAAGGTGCAGATGAGCTGAGGGGCGATCCGCCTACGCCGCGCCCTCCAGCCGCGCCCCCGGATGGAAATGCGCATACACCAGCCGCGCCGTCGCCTTGTTGATCCCCGGCGCCGCCTCCAGGTCGGCCAGCCCTGCCGCCTTCACCCCGCGCGCGCTGCCGAAATGGTTCAGCAGCGCCCGCTTGCGGCTCGGCCCGACGCCCGCGATCTCGTCCAGTTCGCTCGTCACCAGCGCCTTGCTCCGCCCGGCGCGGTGGGTGGTGATGGCGAAGCGGTGCGCCTCGTCGCGCAGGCGCTGCAGGAAATACAGCACCGGGTCGCGCGGCGGCAGTTGGAACGCTTCTTTCCCGTCCGTGTGGAACCACTCCCGCCCCGCGTCGCGATCCGGCCCTTTCGCGATCGCCACCAATTTCACGTCATCCACCCCCATATCGGCCAACACCGCGCGCACGGCTGATAATTGCCCGGCGCCGCCGTCGATCAGCAGCAGGTCGGGCCAGTCGGGCGCGCCGCCGGCCTCGGCTTCCTTCAGCGCGCGGCCGAAGCGGCGTTCCAGCACCTCGCGCATCATGGCGAAATCGTCGCCCGGCGTGATCGGCCCCCGGATGGAGAACTTCCGGTAGGCCGATTTCACGAACCCCTCGGGGCCGGCGACGATCATCACGCCATAGGCGTTGGTGCCCATGATGTGGCTGTTGTCGTACACTTCTATCCGCTCGGGCGGCGCGTCGAGCCCGAACAATTCGGCGGCTCCGGCCAACAGCTTGGCCTGCCCCGCGCTCTCGGCCAGTTTGCGTTCCAGCGCCTCGCGCGCGTTGGTTTCGGCGTGCTGCACGACCGCGTGCTTCTCGCCGCGCCTGGGCACCGCGATCTCGACCCGCTTGTGCGTGGCAAAACTCTGCGCCTTCAGGCTCAGCGCCTCGGCGATCAGATCCTGTTCGGCGACCTCGTGGTTCAGCAGCACCAGCGGCGGGGGCGGCTTGTCGTCGTAGAACTGGCCGAGAAACGCCGACAGAACGTCCGCCGTCTCCTCGGCCTTGGTGTGTGCCGGAAAGAACGCGCGGTTGCCGTTGTTGCGCCCGCCGCGAATGAAGAACACCTGGACACAGGTTTGCCCCGCGATCTGCCATGCCGCGATCACATCGGCGTCCGCGATGCTTTCCGGGTTGATGACGCCGGTGCCCTGCACATGCGTCAGCCCCCGGATGCGGTCGCGCAGGAACGCCGCGCGCTCGAACTCCAGCGCCTCGGCCGCCGTCTCCATTTCCTTGGCCAGCGCCTGCTGCACGGCGCCGCCTTTTCCTGCCAGGAACGTCTTGGCCTGCCCGACAAGGTCGGCATACGCCGCCTCGCTGATCCGGCCCACGCAGGGCGCGGAGCACCGCTTGATCTGGAACAGCAGGCACGGCCGCGTGCGCGCCGAGAACACCGTGTCGGCACAGGAGCGCAGCAGGAACACGCGCTGCATCGCCGTCACCGTCTGGTTCACCGCCCAGGCGGAGGCGAACGGGCCGTAATAGCTGCCCTTGCGCGTGCGCGCGCCGCGATGCTTGGCGATCTGCGGGAACGGATGATCCTCCGTCAGCATCAGCCACGGATAGGATTTGTCGTCCCGCAGCACGATGTTGTAGCGCGGCTTGAGGCGCTTGATGAGGTTGGCTTCGAGCAGCAGCGCCTCGGCCTCGGTATGCGTGGTGACGATCTCCATCGTCACCGTCTCCGAGATCATCCGCCGCAGCCGCTCCGGCAGCCGCGCCGGCTGCGTGTAGGCCACGACGCGCTTCTTCAACGAGCGCGCCTTGCCCACGTACAGGGCATCACCCTTGCCATCCAGCATGCGGTACACGCCGGGCAACAGCGGCATGGTCGCCAGCGCCGCCTCGATCGCCGCCACCCCGCGCGGGCCGGCCGCCGGTGTCTCCGTCGCCTCGCTCATGGCCCGTGCCTAGGCCCCCGGGCGGGGTTGCTCAAGCGGCCCGGCGCCGCGCCCGACCCCGTATGCCACGGCGGGCGCCACTGCCTGCGGGGCAGGCGCGACTATCCACGACTCCTGTGGATAACTCTGTGGGCAAGGGATGGTGCAGAGCGTCGGAAGCGGCGGGAATCCTGCGCTCCAACGGTTTGCCCAGTTTCGCGGCATCCGCGCCAACCCATTGAAATCGTTCATTTGAATTATGACACCTCGGTCACATAAGCAGCTTGCGCCGCCATCCCGCTGTAACTAAACAACCTTCGGCGGGCGCGTGGACAATTTCAGCTTTGCCGGCGCCGTTCGACCTCGACGCCCGCGCTCGCGCCATCCGGCAATACGTCCAATTTCTCCACCCGCACCCGCGCCAGTTGCACGCGCGGGTCGTCCAGGCACGCCTCCGCCAGCCGTTCGGCCAAGGTCTCCACCAGTTGCACGTGGCCCGCGCCGACGATCTTGCGCACCGTCTCGGCGACGGCCGCGTAGTCCACCACCCGCGCCAGATCGTCCCGCCCGACCGACACACGCGAGAGCCCCCTGGCACCGTCATCGGTGACGCCGAGATCGACGTTCACGCGGATGCGCTGGGTGCGACCATGCTCCTGCGCATAGACGCCGATCGCCGCCGTGAGCAGCAGATCGTGCAGGAACACATGGCGCAGACCCCGCGCGGCGTCGGCGATGCGGGTGCTGTCCATGGTCTATTCCTCCGGCGTGGTGCCTGGGCGTTGCGGCCACCATTGCAGATGTTGCCCGCCATCGGGAGCGATCATCTGCCCGGTGACGGAGGGCAGCGCCAGCAGCGCCAGCGCGATTCTCGCGACTTCCTCTGGCGTCGTGCCATGCCCGAGCGGAACGGAACCCGCCTGCCGCGCGAATTGCGCCGGCGTCTGCCGCGGGCTCGGCACCGCCGGCCCCGGGCCGATGCCGTTCACCCGGATGCGCGGCGCCAGCGCCAGCGCCATGGACTGCGTAAGCGCCCACAGCGCCGCCTTGCTGACGGTGTAGGAGACGAAATGCCCGGTGAGCGACCACACCCGCTCGTCCAGCATGTTGAGCACCACGCCTTCGGCCGCGTCCGGCAGGCTGTTCGCGAACCCCTGCATCAGCACGAAGGGCGCGCGCAGGTTGGGTTCGATGTGCCGGTCCCAGGATTCCCGCGTGGCGTCGTGCCACTCGTCGCGCTCGAAGGTGGAGGCGTTGTTGACCAGCACGCCGAGCGGCCCCAGTTCGGCCACCGCCGCCGGCACCAGCCGCGCCACCTCCGCCTCGCTGCCCAGGTCCGCCGCCAGCACCGTGGCCCGGACACCGCGCGCGCGAACCGCCTCGGCCGTGTCGGCCGCTTCATCGACGCTGGTGTTGCAATGGATGGCGACATCGAACCCGGCCTCGGCCAACCCGAGCGCGATGGCCCGGCCGATGCGCTTCGCGCCCCCGGTGACCAGGGCGGCGCGGGGGATATGCTCCGAGATTGGCAACATCGCCCCTATGTCGCGCCGAAGCGGCGCCGGCTCAAGGGCCTTCGCGGCGCCGCTATGCCGCCAGCCGCCCGCGCTCCGCCAGCGCCGCCTCGGAGGGGGCGGCGCTCCCGACGCCCATCGCCGTCAGTGCCTCGCCGGCGGCGGCGGCCACGTCGCGCATCACGTGCTCGTCCACCTGCCCGATGCAGCCGATGCGGAAACTGTCCACCACGGTCAGCTTGCCCGGATAGATGATGAAGCCACGCTGCTTCATCAGCTCGTAGAACCGCGCAAAGCGAAACGCGGGGTCGGCCGG
>JAKBCB010000292.1 GCA_021808185.1 Pseudomonadota bacterium | reverse complement strand
CGAGCGTGCCGACCGGGAACTGGATCAGCACCTCGCGCCCGCCGGCCGCGTAGTCGTGGCGGAATACGCTCTCGCCGTTGTCCCAGACCTCGATCCGGAAGCGGACGTAATACCGCTTTGAACTGTTGATGAACGAGCCGGAGCACGTCGTGTCGAACAGGATGTTGCCGGTGTCCAGATCCCGCAGTTGCACCCGCCAGCTACCCTCCGGCACCACCACGCGGGCGCCGAGGTTGAAGTCGTAGCGGATGCCGTTCGGGCCTTCCTGCGTCGGGACGGGCGCCGGGCCGGGGAAGGCCGGGCGCTGCGCCGCGACGGATGTGGTGCTGCCCGTCGCCGCCGGTGGGGCTGCCGAGGAACTTTCCTGCTGCGTCGGCGGTGCGTCCACGCTGTCCGTGTCTCCCGTTTCGCGCGGGCGGTCACCGCCCCTCGCAACAAGCCGCCGCTCTAGCCGGCGAAGCCGCGCGCCGCAACCTTGCGGGCGCGCCGGCTACTGCGCGTACGATGCATCCTTCGCGTCCAGCAGCGCCTTCATCTCGGAGAAATGCGCGCCGGCATAGCTCGGGTATTCCTCCCAGTCCTTCGCCGTCCGCTCCGCGAGGTCGTGCGGCATGACATTCAGCGCCCGGCCTGTCGAATACGCCAGAACCAGGGTCTGGCAGGATCGCTCGAAGTAATACAGTTCGTCATAGGCGTCCGCGACCGTGGGGGCGGCCACCAGCACGCCGTGGTTGGCCATGATGAGCACGCGCCGCCCGCCCAGCACAGCGGCCAGCCGCCGGCCTTCCTCGACAGTGTCGGCCACGCCGCCGTAATGCCGGTCGATCGCCACGCGATTGTAGAACCGCGCGCAGTTCTGATCGATCGGCGGGATCGTTGGGTCCGCGAGGCAGGCGATGGCGGTCGCGTATGGCGAATGCACATGCAGCACGCAGCGCGCGTGCGGCAGGGCGGCGTGGATCGCGCCATGGATGCACCACGCCGACGGGTCCGGCGCGTCCGGCCGCTGCATCGTGGCGGCGTCGTCGGCATCCAGCAGCAGCAGGTCGCGCGCGCGGATGCGGGCGAAATGCTTCCAGCGCGGGTTCATCAGGAACCGCTTGCCGTCCTCGGACACCGCGAGGCTGAAGTGGTTGGCCACCGACTCGTGCCAGTTCTGCTCCGCCGCCAGCCGAAAGGCCGCCGCCAGATCCACCCGGCCGCGCCATTCGTCCATCTCGATGTTCCGCCCCGGCCGTTCGATTGTCGCCGACATCCCTGCCCTCCATCCCGCGCCGACGCTATCCTGACAGCCCCGCCCATGCGAGAGAAGCGGCATCGCTGAACGCTTGAGTGTCGGCGGGGAATACTTTAGGCTTCAAATATCGACCGAACTGGGGGGCTGACAGAATGAACCTGACGCGCAGAGGCCTCGTCGCCAGCGGCTTGACGCTCGCGGCCGCCAACCGCCTGATCCCGCTGCGCGCCGCGCGCGCCGAGGGCGACACCGTCACCATCGCCTACCATGTCGGCCTGCCGGCCTGGGACCCGACGGTGGGTCCGTCGGCGGTGAACCCGACCATCCAGTCGATCTATCAGTCGGTGTTCGACCAGTATATCGGCCAGAACCCGGATTTGTCCTTCACCGGCGGCCTGCTGGAGAAATGGGGCTGGAACGACGCCGGCACCGGCATCTGGATGGACGTGCGCCAGGGGGCCGTGTGGCACGACGGCTCGCCGGTGACGCCGGATGACGTGGTCTGGTCGCTGACCCGCGCCGGCGACCCGAAGGGCGGCAACCCGATCCAGTTCGTCTGGGGCAATCTGTCCAACTTCAAGGTCGAGGGCCACCGCGTCACCGCCGACGCCAAGCAGTACGACCCGGCGCTGTTCAAGTGGATGGCGTTCCTGACCGGCTACGTGCTGCCGAAAGCCTATTTCGAGAAGGTCGGGCCGGAAGGCTTTGAGAAGAAGCCCATCGGCAGCGGCCCGTACATGGTCGATGCGTTCGAGCGCAACGCCTTCCTCCGCCTCAAGGCCAATCCGCATTACTGGGGCGGCGAGCCGGCGATCGAGACGGTGGTGTTCAAGTTCGTCACCGACGCTTCCGCCCGCGTCGCCGAGATCGAAAGCGGCTCCTCGGACGTGACGCTGGAGATTCCGTACGAGGAATACGACCGGCTGAAGAAGAAGTCGGGCCTGAAGGGCGTGACGACGCCGGTCTCCGACATTGGCATGATCTTCATCACCAATGTCGATCCGGTGATGCTGGACGCCAATGTGCGCCACGCCATGGTCAAGTCGGTGGACAAGAAGCTGCTGGTGGACAAGCTGCTGCGCGGCTACGGCGTGCCGATCGATACGCTGGAGGCGCCGGAATACGAGGCGTACGACCCGTCCATCAAAACGCCGTACGACCCGAAGGGCGCCGCGAAGCTGATGGCGGCGAGTGGCTACTCGAAAGACAAGCCTGCCAAGTTCACCATCCAGACGACACGCGGTTTCAAGCCGAAAGACTACGAGATGATCCAGGCGATCGTCGGCATGTGGCGCCATGTCGGCATCGACGCCTCGATCGAGGTGTACGAGATCGCCAAGCATTTCGAGCTGCGCGCCGCGCACAAACTGGCCCCGGCCGCGTTCTACAACTGGGGCAACGCCATCGGCGACCCGACCACCTCGACCGGCTTCGCCATGTTCAGCCACTCGCCGCACTCGGCGTGGCATTCCGACGATGTGGACGCGCTCATCAATCCGCTCTGGGGCGAGCGCGACGAGGCCAAGCGCATCGCCGGCTGGAAGGCGGTGGACAGATACGTCGCCGACCACGCGTTGGTGTTGCCGTTGCTGCAATACGTGCAGCAGATCGTGCACAAGGCCGGCCTCAACGTGGTGCCGCATATCTCCGGCGCGTTGCAGCCGCAGCGGTTTACGCGGGCGTGATCGGCTCCCCCTCCCCTCGCGGGAGGGGGGTGGGCGGAGGGGTGCCAGCGCGGCACCCGCTCCGCCTGGATGCTCTCCTCTCCCCTTCCCTCCCCCGCAAGGGGGGAGGGAGCAGCGGCGTCTGACCCATGTTCCTCCGCCGCATCCTGTTTCGCCTGCTACAGGCCATCCCGACGCTCGCCGGCGTTGCCGTGCTGGTGTTCGTGCTGGTGCGCGTGGTGCCGGGCGATCCGGTGGCGATGATGATCCCGCCCGGCGCCGACGATGCCGTGGTGCTGCGGCTGCATGCGCTGTACGGGCTCGACAAGCCGGTGTGGAACCAGTTCACCATCTGGGCCGGGCAGGCTCTGACCGGCAATTTCGGGGTCTCGATCACCACGCGGCAGAATGTCACCGGGCTGATATTCTCCCGGCTTCCCGCGACATTGGAGTTGGTGTTCCTGGCCGCGACGATCGCCGTGGCCGTCGGCGGCGCGCTCGCCGTGATGGGCACGCGCTTCTCTGGCCGCGGGGGCGAGGTCGCGGTGGATGCCGTCACCGGCTTCGTGCTGTCGGTGCCGGACTTCCTCTGGGGTCTCGGCTTCATCGTGCTGTTCGGCGTGCTGCTGCCGGTGCTGCCGATTTCCGGCCGGAGCGACCCGACGCGGGCGCTTGGTCTGGCCACCGACTTCACCCTGACCGAGAGCTTCCTACGGCTGCGCTGGGGTATCACCGCCGACGTGCTGGCCCACATGGCGATGCCCGCCGTGGCGCTGGCGCTGCCGCTCGCGGCGATGATCGCGCGCGTGCTGAAAGCCTCGCTCGCCGAGCAGATGGGGCAGGATTATGCGTTGTTGTCGCGCGTGAAGGGATTTTCGCGCTGGCATGTGATCCTGGCCGAAGCGCTGCGCAACGCGGCGATCCCGACGGTCAGCCTCACCGGCGTGCAACTGACGTTCCTGGTCGGCGGCACCGTGTTGATCGAGAAGATCTTCTCGTACCCGGGCATCGGCAGCCTTGCCATCGACGCCGTCATCAATCGCGATCTGCCGCTGATCCAGGGGCTGATCCTGACCTTCGCGGCGATCTTTATTCTCATCAATCTGGCGTTGGACCTTTCCTATGCGGCGCTGGACCCGAGGCTGCGGCATGGCTGACCCCGGCACCCTGCGCCACGCGCTGCGCAACTGGCGCGTGCTGATCGGCGGCGGCCTGCTGCTGGCCCTGGTGATCGCCGCCATTTTCGCGCCGCTGCTCGCGCCGTACGATCCGCTGGATCAGGATCTTGCCGCGCAACTCGCGGCCCCGGACTGGCATTTCTCCAGCACCACGCACGCGCTCGGCACCGACAGCCTGGGGCGCGACGTGCTTTCGCGCCTGATCTTCGGCAGCCGGGTGGCGCTGACCGTGGCCCTTGTCGCCGGCATCCTGACGGCGCTGGTCGGCACCGCGCTCGGCCTCGCCGCCGGCTTCTTCGGCGGCTGGGTGGATGCCGCGATCTCCCGCGCGGTGGACATATGGTCGTCGTTTCCGCCCGTTCTGCTCTCGATCATTCTCGTCGCGCTGATCGGCACCGGCCTGTGGTCCGTGGTCGCCGCCATCGTGCTGATCGACTGGACACGCTTCTGCCGCGTCGTGCGCGCCGAAACCCTCAAGCAGCGGCGTCTGGATTACGTCGATGCGGCGGTCGTCGCGGGCCTCACGCCGCGCCGCATCCTGTGGCGCGAAGTGGTGCCGAACGTGCTGCCGCTGGCACTCGTGCTGCTGACGCTGGAAATGGGCATCGCCGTGGTTGTCGAGGCCATTCTTTCCTTCGTCGGCCTGTCGATCTCGTCGGACGCGCCAAGCTGGGGGGGCATGATCGCAGAGGGGCGCGAGGTGGTGCATCAGGCCCCCTGGGTGCTGATCGGCGCCATGCTGGTGCTGCTGGCCACCGTGCTCGGCTTCAACGTGCTGGGCGACGGGCTGAAGGCGGAACTCGACCCGGTGCTGCGGTGAGCGATCCCGTCCTCGCCATCGAAAACCTCTCCGCCGCCATCCCGGGCGGCCCCACCCTGCTGCGAAAGGTCTCGCTCAGCGTCGCGGCGGGCGAGGTGCATGGGCTGGTCGGCACCTCGGGCGCCGGCAAATCCATGATCGGGCGTTGCGTGCTCGGCATCCTGCCGGCCTCGGTGCGCATCACCGGGGGCTCCATCCGCTTCCTCGGCGAGAACCTTGTCGATCTGTCCGAGCGTGCGCGCCGCGCGGCCGGCGCCGAACTGGCGCTGATCCCGCAGGACCCGCTCTCGGCGCTCAACCCCTCGCGCCGGATCGCGGCGCAGATGACGGATGTGATGCGCCTGCGCCTCGGTCTGTCGCACGCGGAAGCTCACGCCAGTGTGCGGGCGATGCTGGCCG
>JAKBCB010000291.1 GCA_021808185.1 Pseudomonadota bacterium | reverse complement strand
CACCCAGCGGACCATCGTGGGCTGGGAGGGCTACGGCCTGAAGATCGTCAGCCAGCGCCCGCTCGACCCCGCGCCGGAGCAACATCGCTAGCCTCACACCCGTCATCCGCGCGAAAGCGGGGAGATCCGCAGGCACGCGACGCCTTATGGCCCACAGCCCCTACTTTCGTGGGGGTGACGACCCGACCGAACAGACGAGAAGAGTTGAGCACGCCCGCATGAGCACCATCGACGCCGCCCTGCCATCCGCACCCAGGCTGGAAGGGCCGGCCCCCAACCTGCTGATCGTGCGGGCTCCTTATTACACGCAGATCGTCGATGGCCTGCGCGACGGCGCCGCGCGGATCCTGGCCGAGGCCGGCGCCACCTACGACGTGCTCGACGTCGCAGGCGCGCTGGAACTGGCCGCCGCCGTGCGCCTGGCGCTGCGCGGCAAGCGCAAATACGACGGCTTCGTCACCCTCGGCTGCGTGGTCAAGGGCGACACCGACCACTACGAATATGTCTGCCAGGAGGCCATGGCCGGCATCACCCATGTCGTGCTGCAATTCGGCCTGTGCCTCGGCAACGGGTTGCTCACCGTGCATACCGTGCAACAGGCGCTCGACCGCGCCACGTCGGATGGCCACAACAAGGGCGCGGAGGCAGCCGTCGCGGCGCTGAAGCAGATCGGCGCCGCCCGTTGGCTGGGGGCCGTCTGATGACCGCCGCCATCCGCCCGCGCACCCCCAAGGCCGAACGCGGCCGCCCGCGTACCGCCGCCCGCGTCGCCGCCGTGCAGGCGCTGTTCCAGAGCGAGCAGGGGCCGACAAGCCCCGAGACCGTGATCGACGAATTCATCCGCCACCGCCTCGGGGCGTTGCCCGGCACCGGTGGGTTCGAGGATGGACGCGCGCCGGAGGCCGATGTCCGGCTGTTCGCCCAGATCGTCCGCACCGCCACGCTGCGCCAGGACGAGATCGACCGCATGCTGGCCGAGTCGCTGCCGGCGGAATGGCCGCTGGGCCGGCTCGACCCGGTGCTGCGCGCGGTGATGCGCGCGGGTGCCGCCGAATTGCTCACGGCGGACGGCGCGCCCGGAAAAGTCGTCATCAACGAGTATCTCGACGTGAGCCACGGCTTCTTCGACGGCGACGAGCCGCGCATGGCCAACGGCGTGCTCGATCGCCTGGCCCGCCTGCTGCGCGCCGCCGAGTTCCCCGCCGCGGCACCGTGAGCGACCTGCCGGCCGAGTTCGCGCTGATCGCGCGCCACTTCCGCCCGCTGGCCGGCCCCGGCGCCCTCGACCTCACCGACGACGCCGCCGTGTTCGCGCCGCCGCCCGGCCGGGATCTCGTGGTGACGGCCGACGCGATGGTGGGGGGGGTGCATTTCCTGCCCGACGATCCGGCCGGACTGGTCGCGAAGAAACTGCTGCGCACGAACCTGTCGGATCTGGCCGCGATGGGGGCGGCGCCGCTCGGCTATCTGCTCACCGTGTCGGTCCCGCGCGACACCCCGGACGCCTGGTTCGCCGATTTCGCCGCCGGCCTCGCCGAAGATCAGGCCGCGTTCGGCGTCTCGCTGCTGGGGGGCGACACGACATCCACGCCTGGGCCGGTCAGCCTGTCGCTGACCCTTCTGGGCACCGTCGCACCGGGGGGCGCCGTCCTCCGCTCTGGGGCGAAGCCGGGCGACGGGCTGTGGGTCACGGGCACGATTGGCGACGGCGCGCTCGGCCTGCTGGCGGCGCAGGGGCGGCTGGCGGACCCGACGGGGTTTCTCGCCGACCGCTACCGGTTACCGAGACCGCGCATGAATATCGCACGACAAGGTCTTGTTTCCGCTGGAATGGATGTGTCGGACGGGCTGGTGCAGGATGTCGGCCATCTGTGCCGCGCCTCCGGCTGTGCCGCGGAGATAATGTCGATACAAGTTCCGCGCTCCGAGGCCGCGCGCGCGGCGGGCGAGGCGTATCTGCCGCTCTGCCTGACCGGCGGCGACGACTACGAACTGGCGCTGGCGGTGCCACCGGCGAGCGCGGCGGCGTTCATCGCGCACGCAACGGGCCAGGGCGTCGCCGTCACCCGCATCGGCGGCTTCGTCGCAGGCCCGCCCGGCGTGCGCGTGCTGGCCGCCGACGGAACGCCGATGGCGCTGCCGCGCGGCGGCTGGAGCCATTTCGCCTAGGCCGAACGCCTCAGAAATTGCCCGGGTTGGTGGCGCTGCCCTGCTGGCCCGTCGTGGCCGGGTTGGCGAGCGCGCCCGGGTTGTAGCGCCCGATGTTGCCCAGAAGCTGTTGCATGATGGACGCCTCGGTGCCCGGCGAGGGAGTGGTGCGCTCGACCACGTTCACCGGCAGCGAATCGTCCTGCGTGCGCTTCTTGATGCCCGTCAGCACCCCCTTGGCGTCGAAGGACAGCACATAGACATGCTGGCTTTCGACACCGTTCGTGCCGGCGATCACCGGGCGGGTGACTTCGGAGGCATAGATCCAGGTGTTGTCGTCGAACGCGGCCTTGACGGTGGGCGAGCCGATCAGGGCGGTGGCGTCCTGGCGCGTGGAGGTGCCGATCACGAGTTGCGAGATTTGCTCGTCGTCCACCTGGTTGCCGCGCACCTGCTCCGGGAAGGACCAGAACTGGCCGCCGCAACCGGCGAGCGGGACCAGTGCCGCGGCCAGCATGGCCAGCCGCCGCAGCGGCGCGATCGGCGCGAAAAAGTGAACTCTGGGGCGCAAGACGCGATCCTCATGGCGGGCGGCGCGGACGGGCGCGATTGACCCGGCCAGCGGTGACGCTACGTGTCGGGTCTCATGGCGGCGCGCCCGTGTCAACCGAGGCAACCCCGTCCGAAATGGAGAACGATTCGTGTTGCGATTTCTGCGCGGCCACCGGCACGAGCGGGCCGGGTATCAGCTCTATTGCCACGCGGTTGCCGCCGCGCGAGCGCCGGCATTCTATACCGATCTGGGCGTTCCGGATACGCTGGATGGCCGGTTCGACATGGTGGGCCTGCATGTGTTCCTGTTGATCCGCCGCCTGCGTGCCCTGCCGCCCCCCGGTGCCGCGCTGGCGCAGGCGGTGTTCGATGCGATGTTCAACGACATGGACATGAACCTGCGCGAGATCGGGGTTGGCGACATGTCGATCGGCAAGAAGGTGAAGAAGATGTGGGAGGCGTTTCACGGCCGTGCCGCCGCCTATCAGGCGGCTCTCGGGCAGGAAGACCCGGCGGTGCTGGAAGCGGCGCTGCACCGCAATGTCTGGCGCGGCGCCGAGTCGCCGCACGCGCCGGCGCTGGCCCGGTTCGCGCGCGCGCTCGATTCGCATCTGGCCGGCCAGGGCCTGGCCGAGTTCGCCGCCGGCCGCGCCGATTTCCTCACGCTCGCCCCGGCCGTGCCATGACTGTCGTCCCGGAGTTTTTCCGTCCGCTGGCGCTCGACCGGGTCGGCGCCGGCACGTTCGAGCACGAAGTCGCGGCGACGGCCGAGGAATGCGCGGCGCTGGCGACGCGGCTTGGCATTCCGGCGGTGCTGGCCCTGTCCTGCCGCTTCCGGCTGCATCGCGGCGAGAGCGGCCGCATCGCGGCCATGGGTGACCTGCGCGCGCGGCTGGTGCGCGAATGCGTCGTGACGCTGGAGGAGTTCGAGACCGACGTGAGCGAGGCATTTCGCGTCGCCTTCGTGCCTGCCGGCAGCGAGAGCGAGGACGACGATCCCGAGTCGGACGACGAAATCCCCTACACCGGCTCGGCCATCGACCTCGGCGAGGCGGCGGCGGAGCAACTGGCGCTGACGCTGGACCCGTATCCGCACAAACCGGGCGCGACGCTGCCGGCGGAGGTGCGGGAGACGCTGGAATCACCTTTCGCGGCGCTGGCGCGGCGGCGAGACGATGCATGAGCGGGGGCCGGCCATGCGCCCGCGCGATGGCGTGATGTCGCGTGGCTTGCAGGGCCATGGGCCCTCTGCTAGACGCCGCCGCTCGCGATTGTGCCAGACAGTGATCGAACCGTCCGGCGGGCAGGGCTTGCCCGCGCCGGGGTTGGCGATGATCACGACGATGACCGGAGTTTTGTTCGATGGCTGTTCCGAAGAAAAAGACCTCGCCCTCGCGGCGCGGCATGCGTCGCAGCCACGAGGCGCTGTCGCAGGAGGCGCACGCCGAGTGCCCGAACTGCGGCGAGCTGAAGCGCCCGCACCATGTCTGCGCGCATTGCGGCCATTACGATGGGCGCGAGGTCGTCGGCGCGGGCAAGGCGCTGAAAGCCGCTGTCCGCGTCTGACCGCGCTGCCCCCCACGCGCTCCCTGGCACGGGCGCTGTCGTGAGCGACAGCTACACGCTGGCGATCGACGCGATGGGTGGCGACCACGCCCCGGACATGGTGGTGGCGGGCCTTGCTATCGCGGCCGAACGCCACCCGGCCGCGCGGTTCCTGCTGTTGGGCGACGAGGCGAAGCTGGCCCCCCTGCTGAAGCGCCACAAGCGCGCGGCGGCGGTGTGCACGGTCCGCCATGCGCCGGAGACCATCGGCAGCGACCTCAAGCCCACGGCGGCGCTGCGGATGCGCGGCGCGTCCATGCGCTTGGCCATCGACGCGGTGGCCTGCGGCGAAGCGGCCGGGGTGGTCTCGGCCGGTAACACCGGCGCGCTGCTGGCGCTGGCGAAGATCGTGGTCAAGACGCTGCCGGGCATCGACCGGCCGGCGATGGCGGCAATCTTCCCGTCGGCACGCGGGGACGTGGTGATGCTCGACCTCGGCGCCAACGTCGCCTGCGACACCCGCAACCTTGTCGAGTTCGCGGTGATGGGCGACGTGTTCGCGCGCACCGTGCTGGGGCTGACGGCGCCGACCCTCGGGCTGCTGAATGTCGGCTCCGAGGAACTCAAGGGCGACGATCGCATCCGCAACGCGGCCGACGTGCTGCGCGAGAGCCATCTGGCGGGGCAGTTCCACGGGTTCGTCGAAGGCCATGACATCGCCTCCGGCACGACGGACGTGATCGTGACCGACGGTTTCACCGGCAACGTGGCGCTGAAGACGGCCGAGGGCGCGCTGAAGCTGGTGGGCGGCCTGCTGCGGCAGGTGTTCTCGTCCTCCTGGTCGGCGCGGCTCGGCTATCTGCTGGCGCGGCCGGGGCTGGACCGCCTGCGCGAATGGCTGGACCCGCGCCGCTACAACGGGGCGGTCATGCTCGGGTTGAACGGTGTGGTGGTGAAGTCGCATGGTGGCACCGATGCGTCCGGATTCGCACACGCGGTCGATGTCGGCATGGACATGGTGGTGCATCGCTTCAACGACAGGATGCGCGAAGGGCT
>JAKBCB010000290.1 GCA_021808185.1 Pseudomonadota bacterium | reverse complement strand
TCGAGTACCACTATCTGCTGGTCCGCGATGAAGGCGTAGACCGCAGCTGGGTAGGCGACCTCGGCGCCGGGTGGCAACTCGCCCCACACCAACTCCATCGGCGCGGCGCCGGGCGGGCTGAGGGACCGGCGCAGGAACCCCGTCTCCGGATCGCGCCAGGCCGGCTGGTCGGCTGCCCGCGTCACCCGCCCGCCGCCCGCTTCCGCCCGAGCGAAGAGTTGCGAGAGAGTCAGCCCGAACGCGGCTGACAGGCGCCCGAGCAGGGCAGCGGTCGGGCTGGCCTCGCCGCGCTCAACCTTGCTGACCATGGCCCGGCTCACACCCGAACGCGCCGCGAGATCGGCCAGCGTCCACCCGCGCGCCTCCCGCTCCGCCCGCAATCGGGCGGCGAGGCCGACCTCTGCGGCCGGAGCGTTGAGAATTGTGGACATAGCGCCACTATGATGGAATATTGCGGGAAAGGCAAAGGCGGATAGACATGGCCACCATACGCGACGCGACCGAGGCTGACCTGCCGCGCATCCTCGAGATCACGAACGACGCGATCGCCAACACGACCGCGATTTGGAGCGTCGCGCCCGCTACCCTGGAGACGCGGCGGGCGTGGCTGCTGGACCGGCAAGGCCGCGGCTTTCCCGTCCTGGTCGCCGCCGAGGACGACGTCGTGTTGGGTTTCGCCTCCTATGGCGACTTCCGCCCCTGGGATGGCTACCTGCACACGGTCGAGCACTCTCTGTACGTCTACCCGGACGCGCAGGGCCGCGGCGTGGGCCGCGCGCTGCTGGCAACGCTGATCGAGCGCGCCGAGGCGCAAGGCAAGCGCGTGATGGTCGCTGGCATCGAAGCGGGCAACACCGCCTCGGTGACGCTGCACCGCCGGATGGGCTTCGAAGAGGCCGGACTGCTGCGCGAGGTCGGGCACAAGTTTGGCCGCTGGCTCGACCTGTTGTTCATGCAGAAGCTCCTGCCTGGGCTGGCGCGCCCGGATGACTAGCCCAGCGCTCGGCCACAACGGCGGGCCGCCGCTCGACCCTGACCCTCCTGATCCAGCCGCGTCCTGGCGCCTATATTGCTGGCGTAAAGCGCACAAGGCGGCCTGGAAGACACCGCCACGCGAGGTGGCCCTACGCCGGCTCGCCCGCGCCGAAGCGCTCGGCATGACCTACCGTGAATACACGCTGGAGATCCTGGAGCGCGGCCGGCACCTCTAGCACCAGCGCCGCCCGACCTCGCTCAGGCTCGCTGTGCCGCCACTCCGTCAAGACGGCATGGCGGCGCAGTCCCTGCCCCCCCCTGCTCCCTTCAGCGCAGCGGAGTGGAAACGGCTCTGCCTTGCTCCCGCCGCAGCCTCGGTGCCGCTCCCGCCGAGCGCCGCATCGTCCATAGCGTGCGGTCGAGGTTCAGCTCGCCGGCTTTCGCCTTCGCCACCATGCCATGGAAATACCCGCCCGCCGTCGTCCGGAAGTGCGCCGGGTCCTTGGTTGAGACGATGGCGAGCGCGATCGCCGCCTGCGCGCGGCCCATAGCCAGGCAGGCATTCCCCCACAGAGGCTTGGACACGTCGAGGTCGTGGCGCAACCAGTCTGCGGCGTCCACGATCTCCGACCAGGTCGGATCAGGCCGACGCAGGTAGGGCTTCAGCCGCGGCGCCAACCGCACCAGTTCCTCCGGATGCAGCTTGAGCACCCTGCCGGTCTCGGCCGGCTCCGGCCGTGCCGATGATGGGGATGCAGGCACGGCCTCGCCGACCGCCGCGCTACATTCCTCCTGAGCAATTACCGTATCCTGTTTAGGATCAAGGCTTGGTTTGTAGGTATATTGGTGGGGCCTGTCCGCAGGCCCCTTGGGGTCTGAATCCACTGCTTCCGAAGGCTTCGCTGCCATCACGGACAGCAGGGTTTCCAGGCGCTCCCGAGCTTCCCGCTGCCGCCGCTCCAGGCTTTCGACGCCCAAAGCCATCTCCTCGGGTCGCTCAATCTTCCTGAGCGCCCCGGCGAGGCTTCGGCTGTCGCGGGCCAGCCTCGCCCATTCATCGTCCTGGAAGCCATATTCGGTCGCCGTTTCGAGTATCTGGGTGATGCCATTGCGAGCGATCGTCGCCCGCCGGCGCAGCCGGCCCATCTCCTCGCGCTCCGCCCGCGCCTCCTCGGCCAGGCGCACGAATTCCGCGTGGCGCGCGGCGATGGGCGACAGGTCGAAGCCGTAGGCTTCCGTGATCCTGCCCTTGGGGTCACGGCGCCCGTAGCGCTTGCCGTTCGGGCTGTCCTTCATGGTGATCAACCCAGCCTCGATCAGCGCCCGGTTGACCATCTTCACCCGGCTTTCGGACAGGCCGAGTGCTTCCTGCTGCACAGCAGCCGAGGGCCAGACGATCGGCCGCCCTCCCCTCCCCCAGTCCTGTGGCTGGGTGAAGCGGAACAACCAGTCCACCGCATGCACCAGGCGAGGCGACAGGCCGAGCCGCGGCGCCGCGGCCTTGAACGCGGCGAGCAGTTGTCCGGGCGCGCTTACGCCCTCCGGCAAGCCGGCGAAGCCCTCCGCCGCACGATCGGCATGCAGCAGCTCCGGCGTCAGCCGCCGGAAGCCGGTGGGCGAGCGCGGCGCCGGATGGGGTTGGTCTTGATCCAGGGTAGGCATGGTCTCTCCCGCGGTTGCGGAAGCCGCACCCGTGCTGGAAAGACGGCACGCCGGCACAAGGGCACACCTCACCTGTGGCAAGATGGCACTTGCAAAGTCACCCGATTTGAGGGAAGGTCGCGCCAGTGGTTACAGCGCACTCGCGGGCTTGGCAGGCTCGCTAGACCGTCCCATCGGGATATGGCGGGTCCGCCCCTCATCGGGCGGGCTTCGTCGTTTCTGGGCTCTGCTAATCCTCCAAGTTCGGCGTCGGGACTCGACTCACGGCACGACGCCGTTTGCCAGCTTGCGGGCGTTCCCCGGCCCGCGCAAGCGGCTTGATTAGATTCTGCTCTAAGCGCCTGACAGCCTCGACTTTAATTCCGGGTACGGTCGCGGCCGACTCGGCGGCTGCGGCCTTGAGGTTATCAGGCGCGCCCGAGTCGCCGTCGTCATCGCGATCGAGTCGCGAGATCAATGTCGGTCTTGCTGAAGTCGTCGCCTTTGAACAGCAGGGGCGTCCGGTAATTCCGCGCCACTGCGTATGCGAAGCAGTCGCCAAGATTGAGCTGCGCGGGGTGGCCGCGCCCCTTGCCGTAGCGCGCGAATGCTGCGAGCGCCGTCTCCCCTTCTTTCGACGTGATCGCGACGGAACGGACACCGGCAGCGGCCAGGAACTCGCGCACGTCCGCTTCCGCCTCTTCGACGCTCGCATGCCGTTTGCGGCAAAGGCCCAAGGTCGCCTCGAAGACGGCAATCGGCGAGGTGATGGGCGAGCGCGCTCCGTCCAGCACGTCGGCGAGGGCGTCGGCGTCCGGCTCACGGGTCAGGATGGCGACGATCGCCGAGGCATCGACGAACATCACGCCTCGCCGCTGAGCTCGTCATAGAACGCCTTGTCCGCCGCCAGCCCGGTCGCCGGCCGGGCTAGCACGCGATCCTGGATTGGGCCCAGCCGCTCCCTGAGCGGCAGGGCCTGGTCGAGGCGGCGCAGCTCATGCTCCAGCGCCAGCTTCACGGCATCGGTCTTGTTCCGGTGCGTGCGGGCTGCCAGCGTCTCGGCGAGCCGGTTGACCTCTTCGCTGCGGATATTGAGCGGCATTCTGATCTCCGTGTAGGCGCCCACACAATATCGTCTGTACGCCAAGACAGCAACCACCACACGATCGGGCCAGCGGGCCGGGCTCGAGGATGTGCCGTTGTGCCTATGTGCCCGCACACCGGCACATCGGCACATGACCACACGGCACGGCGATACAGCTCCATATAGCCGCCGCTCCGCGTCTTAGCCTTTACTCAAAAACCGTGGCATTCTCGCCAGAATCGGCGCCGGGCGCGTTCCGTATGTCGAGACCGACTGGAACGGGGACCCCAAGGTATGCGCTGGCCATGCGAACAGAGAAGGGGAGGGCGCAAGGACATGCCGACGCGTGGGAGCCGTCCGGGATCCGGGCCGGAGTGACGACATGAAATCGCCCGCGTACCCGCCCCGCCATGGGCGCGCTGCACCCGTTCGGCGTCATCAACAATTCATGGTCGTGCGTACGGCACGCGGCGGTGGGGATGGGCGGGCGTGAACCCCAGACTCTCTCTCACGGCCCTGCACGCGAAGCGCGACAGGCCGACGCTACGCAAGATCGGCCGACGCTACGCCAGCGCGCAAGAGAGGACACCGCGTCGGCCATGGCAGGAAGACGGGATCGCAAGCTAGCGCGTCTTTCCATTACCGAAGCGCCCTGGCTCGCTCACAATTTAGCGAGGACGATGTCCAAGCGGAATCTGACTGCGCTAGATTTATGCGAGCGCTCCGGCGTCGCTGCGTCCACCATCTCAAATATCTTGAACGAGAAGTATAATCCAACTTTCACGACTCTGAGCCGCCTAGCTGCCGCTTTAGATTATCCGCTGTGGCGACTCCTTCGCCCGTCGAGGCGGGTTGACCGCTCGACGTTATAGAGCATACTCTATGCCCCGGAGGTCCCGGGGCGAATGTCCACGCGTGACGAACGAGCGCAGCGAATCACAGAAAAGCTCCGTAGGGAGCTAGGCTCTGCCGTTTGCGACCTGCTCGTCGATCCCACCGTCGTCGAGATTGTCCTTAACGAGGCTGGCGTGCTGTGGGTCGAACGCCTGGGCGAACCGATGAGGCCGTTCGGCAAGATGGCCGCTGCGCAGGCAGAGTCGCTGATGGCAACTGTTGCCAGTACCGTCGGTGTTGATCTGACACGCGACAATCCGATCCTCGAATGTGAGCTTCCCTTTGACGGATCGCGCTTCTCCGCTGTCATCCCGCCGGTCGTAGAAGGCCCCGCCTTCGCGATTCGGCGCCGGGCGATCAAGGTGTTCTCGCTCGATGATTACGTCGAGCAGGGTGTGATGACGGAAATGCAGCGCGACCTGATCGGGCGTGCCGTGATCCACCGGCAGAACCTTCTCGTCGTGGGGGGCACCGGCTCGGGGAAGACCACGCTTGCGAATGCCCTGATCGAACATATTGCGCGCGGGCTGCCGGACGACCGCCTCGTGATCATCGAGGACACCCGTGAGATTCAGTGCTCCTGCAAGAACAAGTTGCAAATGCGTGCAAGCGAGACGGTCACGATGGACCGGCTGCTCAAGCACACGCTGCGGCAGCGGCCGGACCGGATCATCGTGGGCGAGGTCCGTGGGGCCGAGGCCCTGACGCTCC
>JAKBCB010000289.1 GCA_021808185.1 Pseudomonadota bacterium | reverse complement strand
TGCTGATCGAGCAAGGCCGCGCCGTGGGCGTCGAATTTCTGGAAGACGGGCGCCCACATACCGCGCACGCGGCGTCCGAGGTGGTGCTGTGCGCGGGCAGCATCGGTTCCGCGCATCTGCTCATGCTCTCCGGCATCGGCCCCGCCGAGGAGCTGCGCGCGGCCGGTGTCGATCCGCTGCACGACCTGCCGGGCGTGGGCAAGAACCTTCAGGACCACATCAATATCCCGATCACCTTCGCCACGAACGAGCGCGTCGGCATCGGCGGCATGACGGAGGCCGAACTCGGCGCCGCCTTCGCCGAATGGCAGCGCGACAGGACCGGCGCGCTCACCTCCAACTGGGCCGCCGCCGGCGGCTTCGCGCGCAGCCGGCCGGACGTCGCGGAGCCGGATTTGCAGTTGTACGGCGTGATCTCGGCCAACCGCGACCACGCGCGCTACCTCGCCGCCGGCCCCGGCATCACGTTGCACGCAACCTTGCAGCGCCCGGACAGCGTGGGCGAGATGCGGCTGCGCTCGGCCGATCCGCTGGAGGCGCCGGCAATCGACCCGCGCTATTTCGCCTCGGACCCGGACGGCGGCGACATCGCCACGATGACCGAGGGCGTGCGCCTGAACCGCCGCATCGCCGCGCAATCCCCGCTGCGCGAGATCATCGCGCGAGAGATCACGCCCAGCGCCGAGGCTGTCAGCGACGAAGCCATCGCCGACTTCATCCGTGGCCATTGCACCACGCTGTACCACCCCGCCGGCACCTGCCGCATCGGTACCGACGCGATGGCGGTGGTGGACCAGTATCTGCGCGTGCGCGGCATCGCGGGGCTGCGCGTGGCCGACGCCTCGGTGTTCCCGCGCATGGTCTCCGGCAACACCAACGCGCCGACGATCATGGTGGCCGAACGCGCGGCGGGCTTCATCCAGGGCTGACCCGGACAAGCCCCCTGCCCCCGCGCGGGCGGGTGCGCCGCGCTCAGACCGGCGCCAGCATGTAGCGCGCATCGGCGCCGTAGCTGGCCAGCGTGGCACCCGCCGGGGCATCGACGAAGCCGAAGCGCGCCCAGTACGCCGCCGTGCCGTGCACCGCGATCAGGCCGAGCCGTGGCAGCCCATGCCGGGCCGCCACGACCCGCGCCGCACGCACCGCCGCCGCCCCCAGCCCGCGCCCCTGCATCGCCGGCAGCAGCGCCACGTCGTGCAGATGCAGCGTGTCCGCCGCCGCCGGCAGCGCGCCCAGCAGGCTGTCCAGCGCCGGCGGCGCGCCCGCGCGCGTGGGGTGGGCGACCATGTAGCCGCCCGGCGCCATCAGGCAGCCATCCGCGAACAGCGCCAGCCGTTCCGCGAACACCGCCGGCCGCTCGAAGAAATCCGCGTGCACCACGGCGGCGATGCGCCCGACCTCCGGCAGGTCCGCCACCATCATCGGCCGCCAGATCGCCGCCGCCCTGCCGTCCGGCATGCCCCTCTCCCCGCCCAAACGCCCGGCCTCGCGGCGCTTGCCTCCGCGCGCGCGGCGCCGCACACAGGCGCGATGTCCAAGCCGTTTCCCCCGACCTCGGCCGTCCGCCCGCCGCACCACCGCGCCCACCACCGCAGCATGACGGTGCGCGTCGGCGCCTTCGAGATCACCAAGAAAGGCGCCTCGCGCTTCGACTGGCGCGACCCGTACCATGTCGCCGTCTCGTTGTCCTGGCCCGGCTTCCTGCTGCTGTTCGTGGCGCTGGAACTGTCGCTGAACCTGCTGTTCGCCAGCCTGTATCTGCTGCAACCGGGCGCTGTCGCCAACGCGCGGCCCGGCGCCGTCGCCGATGCGTTCTTCTTCAGCCTGGAGACGCTGGCGACGGTCGGCTACGGGGTGATGGCGCCGGCCACGCTGTACGGCCATGTCGTCTCGGGCATCGAGATCATCGTCGGCATGGCGTTCGTGGCCATCATGACGGGGCTGACCTTCGTGCGCTTCTCCCGCCCGCGCGGGAAGTTCCTGTGGTCGGACAAGGCGGTGGTGGCCAACCATAACGGCCGCCGCACGCTGATGGTCCGCCTTGCGAACGGCGGCGCCAGCATGATGACGAACGCCAATGCGCGCCTGTCCGCGTTGATCGCCGAGCGCTCGCTGGAGGGGCAGTCCTTCCGCAGCATCCACGACCTGAAGCTGGTGCGCCCGCATCTGCCGATCTTCCCGCTGACCTGGACGCTGATGCACCTGATCGACGAGACCAGCCCGCTGCACGGCCTGGACGCCGGCAGCTTCGTCGCCAGCGACACGCGGCTGATCGTCTCGGTGAGCGCGCAGGACATGGCGCTGGCCGCCGAGGTGGGGGCGATCAAGGATTACAGCGCGAACGACGTGGCCTTTGGCATGCGCTACGCCGACGCCGTATCCCGCGACGAGCAGGGCCGCACCATCGCCGATCTCGGCCGGCTGAGCCTGCTGGAGGCGGACGCGGGGGCGCCGGCTGCGTGAGCCGGCCGGCGCGGCGGTGTGACAAGCGGCGTGGTTTTCCCTAGAACCGGGCACGGGAGGGCCAAGCCGATGTTCCTACGCGCGGACGATCTGGTGGTGCATGTGCAGGTCGAGGGGCCGGCGGAAGCGCCGCCGCTGCTGCTGCTGCACTCGCTCGGCACCTCGCTGCATGTCTGGGACGCGCAGGCGGCCAGCCTCGCGCACGATTTCCGCGTGATCCGCCCGGACCTGCGCGGCCATGGCCTGACCTCCGTCACCCAGGGCCCGTACAGCCTGGAGCGCATGGCGGCCGACATGCTCGCGGTGCTGGATGCGCTCGGCGTGGCCCGCGCGCACGTC
Source organism: Pseudomonadota bacterium (assembly GCA_021808185.1). Lineage (GTDB taxonomy): Bacteria > Pseudomonadota > Alphaproteobacteria > Acetobacterales > Acetobacteraceae > CAJCJG01. Next base: position 2,511 of record JAKBCB010000289.1, on the reverse strand, counting down.
GCCGGCCTGTCCATCGGCGGCGCCATCGCGCAGGCCATGGCGGCGGCCGCGCCGGAGCGGGTGCGCTCGCTGATCCTCTGCGACACCGCGATGCAGTTCCCGCCCGCGAGCCTGTGGCGGGAACGCGCGGTGCTGGTGCGCGCGCGCGGGATGGAGCCGATCGTGACGCCGGTGCTGGCCCGCTGGGTGACCGAGGATTTCATGGACGCCCCCGCGACCGAGGGCCTGCGCGCCATGCTGCGCCGCACCGACCCGGAAGGCTACGCGGGCGCCGCCGAGGCGCTGGCGGTGGGCGACCTGCGCGCCAGCACCGCCGGGCTGCGCCTGCCCGCGCTGGTGCTGGTGGGCGACCAGGACGCCGCCACCCCGCCCGAGACCGCGCGCGCCATCGCCGCCGCCATTCCCGGTGCCGCGCTGCACATCCTGCCGGGCCTCGCGCATATCCCGACGGTGCAGCATCCGGCGGCGGTGACAGCGCCGATGCACACATTCCTCATGGCCCAGCCCGCGTGAAGGATCCCGCCATGGACACAAGCGACCCCGTCCCGTTCCGCCCGCACGTGGCCGGAACGCAGCCGCCCTACGACGCGCCGCCGTATCGCAGCACCGGGCTGCGCCACCCCGCGCTGCCGGTGGTGCCGCTGCCGCACACCGTCACCGAAACCACCGGCCCGCGCTTCTCGCCCGCGCAGTTCCCGGCCGTTGCCGACATCTCCGTGGTCGATGGCCGGCAGGCCGTGGGCGAGCGGATCATCGTCGAGGGCCATGTGACGGACGAGGACGGGCGGCCCGTTCCGCACACGATGCTGGAGATCTGGCAGGCCAACGCCGCCGGCCGCTACGCGCACCCGGGCGACCAGCACGACGCGCCGCTCGATGGCAATTTCCGCGGCACCGGGCGCGTGTTCACCGACGCGGCCGGAAAGTACCGCTTCGTCAGCATCAAGCCGGGCGCCTATCCGTGGCGCAACCACCCGAACGCGTGGCGGCCGAACCACATCCATTTCTCGCTGTTCGGGCCCGGGTTCGCCAGCCGCCTCATCACCCAGATGTATTTCCCCGGCGACCCGCTGCTGGCGCTGGACCCGATCTACAACTGCATCCCGGACGCGGGCGCCCGCGCGCGGCTGATCTCGCATTTCGACATCGGGATCACCCAGCCGGAATGGGCGCTCGGCTACCGGTTCGACATCGTGCTGCGCGGGCGCGGCGCGACCCCGGTGCAGACCCCCGACGAGCATGAGGAGGCGCATTGATGCCCATCGCCACCGCCAGCCAGACCATCGGGCCGTACTGGCACCTGCTGGAAGACAAGAGCTGGGCCGACGCGCTGCGCTTCGGCGCCGAGGGCGAGCGCATCGCGGTCAGCGGCCGCATCGTCGATGGCGCGGGCGCGCCGGTCGCCGATGCCTGCGTGGAAATCTGGCAGTCCGACCCGCCGGCCAGCGACAGCTTCCCCGGCTTCGCCCGCGCCGCGACCGACAAGGACGGCGTGTTCCGGCTGGTGACGTTGAAACCCGGCCCGGTGCGCGGGCGCGGCAACGCGACGCAGGCGCCGCATCTCGCGGTGGCCATCTTCGCGCGCGGCCTGCTGCGGCATCTGGTCACGCGGCTGTATTTCGCCGGCGAGCCGCTGAACGAGACCGACCCGCTGCTGAGTTTCATCGCCCCCGACCGGCGCGGCACGCTGATCGCCCGCCCCGACGGCGCCGGCGCGTGGCGCCTGGACATCGTGCTGCAAGGTGCCGACGAGACGGTGTTTCTCGACGTTTGAGCGCGGCGCCCCCTCCCCCCGCCCCCTCCCGCAAGGGGAGGGGGAGCAGCCCGCAAAGCCCCCTCCCCTTGCGGGAGGGGAACCACGTCTAGACCCCTCCCCTTGCGGGAGGGGGTTGGGGGAGGGGTTCAACCCGCGCGGAGACTCCAGCGAATGCCCGTGAACCCCGCCGACAGCCCCGTGTTCGGCACACTCTACGGCACCGACGCCATGCGCGCGGTGTTCGGCGACGACGCCTTCTTCCGCCGGATGCTCGATGTCGAGGCGGCGCTGGCCCGCGTGCAGGGCCGGCTCGGGCTGATCCCGGCCGAGGCGGCGGCGGCGATCTCGGACGCGGCCGGGGCGGCGGTGCTGGACACCGCCGAGCTTGCCGCCAGCGTCCGCCGCGTCGGCTATCCGGTGGTGGCCGTGGTCGCGGCGCTGACCCGCGCGGCAGGGCCGGAGGCCGGGCGCTGGACGCACTGGGGTGCCACCACCCAGGACATCATGGACAGCGCCCAGGCGCTGCAAATCCGGCAGGGGCTGGCGCTGATCCGCGCCGATCTGGTGGCGACGATCCACGCGCTGGCGGCGCTGGCGCGGGCGCATCGGGACACGGTGATGGCCGGGCGGACGCATCTGCAACACGCCCTGCCGGTGACGTTCGGCCTGAAATGCGCGACCTGGCTCGCGCCGCTGGTCGCGCATGTCCACCGGCTGGACCAGCTTCGCCCGCGCGTCGAACTGGTGCAATTCGG
>JAKBCB010000288.1 GCA_021808185.1 Pseudomonadota bacterium | reverse complement strand
CGGCGCGGATGCCGCGACATCGGGCACGCTGATCGTGCCGTTCCTCGCCTCGAACGTCGTCGGCGCCTACACGGCGGGGCAGCTCGCGCGCAGGCTGGGGCGGGTGAAGGTGCTGGTGCTGGCGGGCCTGACGCTGTCCGTGGCGGGCTACGGGCTGCTCGCGGCGCTGGGCGATGCCAGCAGCCACGCGCTGGCGGTGGTGGACATGCTGGTGGTGGGCTTCGGGCTTGGCATCACCATGCCATCCAATCTGGTGATCGTGCAGAACGCGGCGGAGCGGCGGGACGTGGGGGTGGCCACCGGCACGCTGCTGTTCCTGCGCTCGATGGGCGCGGCCCTGGGCAGCACGCTGGTCGGCACCCTGCTCGCCGCCCGTTTCGCCGCGGCACTGGCGGCCGCCGGCGCGGGCCACGCCGTCGATCTCGGCGCGCTGCGCGGGCACGGGGCGGCGCATCTGGCACTGACCCCGGAACTGCGCGCCGCCGCCACGGCGGGGCTGACGAACGGGTTCCACATCGCCTTCCTGGCCTGCGCCGGGCTGGCGGCGATTGCGCTGCTGACGTGCCTGGGGCTGCGGGACTTGCCGTTGAAGTCGAGCGCGCCAGGATAAAGGAAAGAGGTTTATCCACAGATTACACAGATTACACAGATTACACAGATTTTATTCGTGATAATTGTTAATAACGACCCTTCACTTTAATCTGTGTAATCTGTGTAATCTGTGGATAATACCTCTTGCTTGCTTCCTTCCCTCCCCCGCATCGCCCCCATCGGCGCCGGGACGGATTTTTCCCGGCGGCCATGTAACGTCTGGCCGGGTGGCGTGTCTCCATCGCAGGCACCTGGAGGGGACAAGACGATGGACAGAATTCTGAAATTGCTCACCTGGCCGGCCGCGCTGTTCATCGCCGGCATCCTGCTGTGGTACGAGCAATACAAGCTGACGGGCAATCCCGGTTCGGTGTGGTTGTTCACGGTGCTGTCGGACTGGCTCGGCATTCACGGCTACGAGAAACCGTTCCGCCTCGCGGTCGGCAGCGCGGAGATCGTGGGATCGGTGCTGGTGGTGCTGCCATGGACGCGCATTCCCGGGGCGGCTTTGTGCCTGGGGATCATGAGCGGGGCGATCTTCTTCCACACCGTCAGCCCGCTGGGCATCGACCCGTATCACGACGGCGGCAAGCTGTTCACCGAGGCGTGCGAGGTATGGCTGGCCTCTGCCTTCGTCCTGTTCGCCTACCGGCGCGAGGCGGTGGCGCTGGCGCGGCGAGTGGCAGGCACGCGGCTCGTGCGGATGGCGTGAGGCCCGGCGCGCGGCGTAGGCTCGTGGCCGCGCCGCGCGGTGGAATGGGGGAAGACATGGCTTCGGACCGGGTTCTGAGCGACATGCAGCGCGCCATGCAGGGCGCGCTCGCCACGCACTGGCGGCTGTTCATGGTGCAGGGCGTGGCGCTGATCGTGCTTGGCCTGCTCGCCATCGCGGCGCCCGTGGCGGCGACCATCGTGGCCAATCTCTTCATCGGCTGGCTGCTGTTCATCGGCGGCGTGGTGGGGCTTGTGGCACTGTTCTCCACGCACGAGGTGCCGGCATTCCTGTGGGGGCTGCTCACGGCGGCGCTGTCGGTGACCGTTGGCATCGTGCTGATCTGGAACCCGCTGGAGGCCGCGCTGACCATCACGCTGGTGCTGACCGCGTTCTTCATCGCCGAGGGCGTGTTCCAGATCGTGGCATCGCTGGCCTACCGGCACATGCTGGGCGGCTCGGTGGGCTGGATGCTGCTGAGCGGGGTGGCGGACCTGCTGCTGGCCGCGGTCATCATCGCCGGCTGGCCGCTGAGTGCCGCGTGGGCGCTGGGGCTGCTGGTCGGCATCAACCTGCTGACCTCGGGCTGGGCGATCCTGATGGCGGCCCTGGTCGGGCGGAAGCTGGCCGAGAACCTGTGACGGACACGCACCCCGGCCCGCGCGTCGCCGTGATCGGCGGCGGCCCGGCGGGGCTGATGGCGGCCGAGGTGCTGGCGCGCGGCGGCGCCTCGGTGACGGTGTACGACCACATGCCCTCGCTCGGCCGCAAACTGCTCATGGCCGGGCGCGGCGGGCTGAATCTCACGCACAGCGAGCCGCTGCCCGCGTTCCTGGACCGCTACGGCCCCGCCCGGGCGCACCTCGCGCCGCTGATCGAGGCGTTTGCGCCGGAGGCGCTGGTGGCGTGGTGCCACGGCCTCGGGCAGCCCACCTTCGTCGGCTCTAGCGGGCGGGTGTTTCCCGTGACGATGAAAGCCTCGCCGCTGCTGCGCGCCTGGCTGGGGCGGCTGGAGGGGTTGGGCGTGGCCCCGCGCACGCGCTGGCGCTGGCTCGGCTGGAACGGCGCGGCGCTGCGCTTCGCCACCCCGGACGGCGAGGTGACGGAGACGCCGGACGCCACGGTGCTGGCGCTGGGCGGCGCCTCCTGGCCGCGCCTCGGCTCGGACGGCGGCTGGGTGGCGGCGATGGAGGGGGTCGGCATCGCCCCGCTGCGCCCGGCCAACATGGGGTTCTTCGTGCCGTGGTCGGCGACGTTCCGCGACAAATTCGCCGGCACGCCGCTGAAGCGCATCGCGCTGAGCTTCGGCGGGCACAGCGCGCGCGGCGAGGCGGTGGTGACGGCGGACGGGATCGAGGGCGGCGCGGTCTATGCCCTCTCGGCCCCGCTGCGCGAGGCGCTGGCGGCCGGCGAGGCGGTGGTGGCGGCCATCGACCTGCGGCCGGATCTGTCGGCGGCGGCGCTGGCCCAGCGGCTGGACCGCCCGCGCGGCAGCGCCTCGTTGTCCTCGTTCCTGCGCAAGGAAGCGGGATTGGCCCCCGTGGGCGTCGGACTGGTGCAGGAGGCGCTGCACGCGGGCGCGCCGGCCACCGACCTCGCCGGTCTCATCAAGGCGATCCCGCTGCGGCTGACCGGACCCAAGCCGATCGAGCGGGCGATTTCCACGGCCGGCGGCGTGCGTTGGGAGGAAGTGGACGCGCGGCTGATGCTGCGCGCCCGCCCCGGCAGGTTCGTCGCGGGGGAAATGCTGGACTGGGAGGCACCGACCGGCGGCTACCTGCTGCAAGCCTGCTTCGCCACCGGCGCCGCCGCCGGGCACGGCGCGCTCGCGTGGCTGCGGGAGAGCGGCGCATGGCCGAGGTGATCGTGGCCGCCGGGCACATCCTGGCGCTGCGGCTGTTCGACGTGGCCTACGCCATCGACCTCAAGCGCGCCGAGGCGCTGTGGGCCGGGCACGCCGCCGGTGCCGCCGCCCGCGCGCGGCTGTCCGGCACGCCGCCCAAGGCGGTGGCGTTCGGGGAGCCGCCGCTCGGCATCGTGCTGGGGCCGGTGGAGATCGACCTCGGGGCGGAGACGGTGCGGGCGCAGGCCACCGCGCGGCTGTACGAATTCGGCGCCGCCAGCATCGCGCTGCGCGTGCCGGTGGCGGGGCGAAGCTGGCCGGATTACGTGCACCTGCTCAACGCGCTGGACCGCGCGGTGTCCGCCACCGCCGCGCCGTGGGACAAGCTGCTGGCGCAGTTGCTGGGCGTGATGGGTGCCGCGCTGGAACGGCCCGACCCGTCCGGCTTGCAGGAGGACTACCTGATCGGCGTCGTGCAGTCCTTCGAGGGCAGCGCCGTCGGGCGGATGACGGCGAGCGACCTGCTCGCCGCCGTCGATCTGGTGCCGCTGCTGTCGGGCGAGCACCGGCCGCTGTCGGAAGCCGCGCGGGCGGACCTGCTGCGCGGGCGGTTTTCCTATTACGCGGACGATCTGGTGGTGCTCACCTGGGATCGCGCCTTCATCTACGAGCCGCGCGACGACTCGGACGTGGCGGACGTGCTGGAAGTGGCGAACGCGCAGTTGCTGGAAATGCGCTACTACGACGAACTGCTGGATGACGAGTTGCCGCGCATGTACGACCTGGTGGAGCGCACGCGGCGCGGCATGAACGTGTTCGCCGCGCGGCGCTATGCCGGACTTGCGCGAAAACTCTACACGCTGGTGGCCGAGGTCACGGAACTGACCGAGAAGATCGACAACGCGCTGCAAGTCACCGAAGACGTATATCTTGCGCGCATCTATGCCGCGGCGCTGGATTTGTTCCGGGTGCCGACGGTCAGCGCCGCCGTGGACCGCAAGCTGTCCATCATTCGTGACACTTATACGGCGCTCTACGACGAAGCGAGCAGCAGCCGCTCCGAGGTGATGGAGGCGGCGATCCTGCTGTTGATCCTGGTGGAGATCGTGCTGGCGCTGGTCCGGCACTGAGCCGCGACCGCCACGGCACCTGTGGCATTCCGGCCGCATATGTTCGGAATCCGAACACTTGGTGCGCACGACGCACATGTCAGACGTGTCTCATCTGCCGGCCTTGCGACGATCGTCCACTTGCATGGACACAAATCTCGGCAAACACTGTTTAGACTCGTAGGGTCGAGCCTGTTCGCGACGGCCCGCCGGGGACGACGATCAAAGGGAACGCATGCTCTATCATCTGTACGAAATGCAGCGGGCCACGCTGGCCCCGATGCGGATGCTGGCACACAGCGCCCTGTCGATCATGGACGCGCCGTTCAACCCGCTGCGTCCCACGCCCATGGGCCGCATCGCCGTGGCCGCCCTGGACAGCTTCGAACACACCACGCGCGCCTTCGGCAAACCCGAATTCGGCCACGCGCACACCGTCGTCAACGGCCAGCAGGTCCGCGTCGCCGAGCAGATCGTCGAGAGCCGGACCTGGTGCGACCTGGTGCGCTTCCGCCGCTTTCTCGACCCCGCCGGCCGCGCGCCGGACGAGGCGGAGCGGCCGCGCGTGCTGATGGTGGCGCCGATGTCCGGCCACTTCGCCACCCTGCTGCGCGGCACGGTCGAGGCGTTCCTGCCGGACAGCGACGTGTACATCACCGACTGGCGCGACGCGCGCGAAGTGCCGCTGGTGGCGAGCGACTTCACGCTCGATGACTATATCGACTACGTGATGGATTTCATCCGCCTGCTCGGCCCGCGCACGCATGTCATCGCGGTGTGCCAGCCGGCGGTGCCGGTGCTGGCGGCGGTGTCCCTGATGAACGCGCGCGAGCCGGAGGCCGCCCCCGCCTCGATGACGCTGATCGGCGGCCCCATCGACACGCGCGAGGCGCCGACGGCGGTGAACGACTTCGCCAAGCGGCACAGCCTGGACTGGTTCCGCAACAACGTCATCCATCGCGTGCCGCTGGGCAATGCCGGCTTCCTGCGGCAGGTCTATCCCGGCTTCATGCAGCTGGCCGGCTTCCTGGCGATGAACCTGGACCGGCATGTCGAGGCGCACTGGCAGCTGTTCCTGC
>JAKBCB010000287.1 GCA_021808185.1 Pseudomonadota bacterium | reverse complement strand
CAAGACGTTCCGCCTCGATAGCGATACGCTCGGCGAGCCGTCCTTTGGCGACCGCGGCATGCACCACATGGTCACGACCGAAGACTGCACCGAGCGTCATTCCATCCAGCGGCGTCACCACCGGCCCCGTCCAGGCGCCGACAAAGCGCGCGCGTTCCTCGGGGCTGCCGTCCGCGGCCTGGACCACCAGCGCCGCACTCCCCTTCTCCAGCCACTCCCGCGCCTTGGAAAACCCTGCCACCGCTTGCCCCGCGCGTCGGGCAAGTCCGAGTTGTTCGCCGATCCGCCGCGCCAGCGCGGCCCGCAGACCAGACACGAGATCGGAGGGCACCGTCACCGGGCCGCGAGCCGCCTTGGCGAACGCGCCCCGAGTGCGAGCGGTTTCTATCACATCCCCCCGCGCACTCAACCAGATTCCCCGGCCGGGCAGCCGTGCAGCCACGTCGGGAACCAGCACGCCGCCGGGGGCCACGACGAAGCGGATCATCCGCTCCTTCGGCAACCGTTCGCGCGTCACCACGCAGCGGCGCAGCGGCCCCTGTTCGGACTCGTCCTCGTCCGGCGCCCCCAGCTCCAGCGACCCGGGCTCCGGCGCCCCCGGCTCCGGCGCCCCTGGCTCCGGCGAGTGTGCGGGATCAGGCGTGATCCGCCGCCTCCCCATCCTCGGTGGCTTCGGCCTCGCCCGCATCGCCGGCCAATTCCTCGGTGTGCGCCTCCTCGCCGTCGAACCAGTGCGCGCGCGCGGCCATGATGATCTCGTTGGCCGTGGTCTCGTCCATGTTCGCCTCGCCGACGATCTCCACCAGTTCGTCGGACGCCAGATCGGCCAGATCGTCGAGCGTTTTCACGCCCTTCTGGCCGAGCGCCACCAGCATCGCGGGCGTCAGCGTCTCCATCGCGGCGATGTCGTCGCTGACGCCGAGCGCGATGCGCTGGTCGTTCAGTTCGTTGTCGCGCTTCAGCAGGAACTGCTCGGCGCGGCGGATGAGTTCCTCCGCCACCGCGTCGTCGAAGCCTTCGATCGCCGCGAGTTCGTCGGGCGGGGTGAAGGCGAGTTCCTCGATGGAGTTGAAGCCCTCCGTCACCAGCAAGCCGGCAATCACGTCGTCCACGTCCAGCGCCTCGACGAACAGGCCGGTGCGGCGGCGGAATTCCTCCTGGCGGCGCTCGCTCTCCTCCGCCTCGGTCAGGATGTCGATGTCCCAGCGCGTCAGTTGCGAGGCGAGGCGCACGTTCTGACCGCGCCGGCCGATGGCCAGCGAGAGCTGGTCGTCCGGCACCACCACCTCGACGCGCCCGGCGTCCTCGTCCATCACCACCTTGGTCACTTCCGCCGGCGCCAGCGCGTTGACCACGAAGGTCGCGGCCTGCGGGCTCCAGGGAATGATGTCGATTTTTTCGCCTTGCAGTTCCTGCACGACCGCCTGCACGCGCGAGCCGCGCATGCCGACGCAGGCGCCGACGGGGTCGATGGAGGCGTCGCGCGAAATCACCGCCATCTTGGCGCGGCTGCCCGGGTCGCGCGCCACCGCCTTGATCTCGATGATGCCGTCGTAGATTTCCGGCACTTCCTGCGCGAACAGCTTGGCCAGGAAGCCGGGATGCGTGCGCGACAGGAAAATCTGCGGGCCGCGCGGTTCCTCGCGCACGTCGTAGATATACGCGCGCACGCGGTCGCCGTTGCGGAAGCTTTCGCGCGGGATCAACTCATCGCGCCGCAGCAGCGCCTCGGCGCGGCCGATCTCGACCATCAGGTTGCCGTACTCGGTGCGCTTGACCACGCCGTTGACGATTTCGCCCACGCGGTCCTTGAACTCGTCGTATTGCCGCTTGCGCTCGTATTCGCGCACGCGCTGGACGATCACCTGCTTGGCGGTTTGCGCGGCGATGCGGCCGAAATCGATCGGCGGCAGCGGATCGACCAGATGCTCGCCGACCTTGATCTCGGGCTGGAATTTCCGCGCGATATGAACGGGGATCTGGGTTTCCTCGTTCTCCACCGTCTCCACCGCCTCGGTCCAGCGGGAGAGGCGCACATCGCCGGTCTTGCGGTCGATGGTGGCGCGGATGTCCTTCTCGTGCCCGTATTTGGCGCGCCCGGCCTTCTGGATGGCCTGCTCCATCGCGTCGAGCACTTCCTCGCGATCGATGGATTTTTCACGGGCGACCGCGTCGGCGACGAGAAGAAGTTCGGGGCGGGAGACGGCGGTATCCATGGCGGGAGCCTCTCAGTTCGTCTTGGTCTGGGTCGCGGTGGCGTCGATCAAGGCGTCGGTCAGCACCAGCTTGGCCCGGCGCAGATCCGGCCAGGGCAGCGCCACTTCGCTGCCGTCGTCCAGCCGCAGGCGGGCGACATGCTCGTCGGCGCCGAGCACGACGCCGGAGAACCGTTTCTGTCCCGCCACCGGCACAGCGAGTTCCGCACGGGCGCGGTGGCCGACGAAGCGGTTCCAGTCCTTGCGGCGGGTCAACGGCCGGTCGATGCCGGCGGAACTGACTTCCAGCGTCCAATTCCCCTGGATCGGGTCCTCGACATCCATCACGGCGCCGACCGCATGGCTGATCGCCTCGCAATCCTCCACGCTGATCAGCGTGCCGTCCGCCCGGTCGGCCATCACCTGCACCGTCGGCCGCTCGCGACCGAGGATGGCGATCCGGACGAGTTCATAGCCCATGCCCGCCAGCGTCGGCGCCACGATGGCGGCAACGCGAGCTTCGAGGCCGGTGTGGAGCGGAAGATCGTCGTCCAAACAAAAAAAGGCGGCCGGTTAAGGCCACCCCCCGTACATCAGCGGAGAATGATTTATGACAGGAAACATAGCTTCGGCGGGGGGCACATGCAAGGCCCGCCTCTCAGCCGCAGCTTGGGGCTGCCCGGCGCTCGAAGCGCAGCAGCCGCACCGCCCCCGGCGGCAGGGCGATGTCGGTGCGCACGAAGGCGCAGTCCAGCCGCTCGGACAGCGCGCGGGCCACCTCCGGCTGCCCGCGCACGGCCAGCCACACGCGCGGGAATGTCCGTAGCCTCGCCAATGCGTCCTCCGGCGAAAGCGATGGCGCGGCGGCATCGGGGAACCAGGGCGCGGCATCGCCCATCGCATACGCCGGCAGCGAACCCGGCGGCAGACCTTGGTAGGCCAGCATGAACGCCAGGAAGCGCGGCGCCAGCACCAGCGCGTCCTCCGCGCCCGCCGCGCGGGTCAGAAACTCCACCGTCGCGATGGTGCCTTCCGGCGCACGGGCGTGGAAAAACTGCCCGGTCGCCAGCAGGTGCAGCGCGAGCACGCCACCCAGGGCCGCGAGGCGCCACCGTGGCAGCGCGGCACACCCCACCGCGACGAACGTCAGCCCGACCGGCACCAGCCACAGCAGCGTCTTGCCGTTCAGGATCGGCCGCCACTGGCTGACGGCGAAACTCGCCAGCGGCACGCCCACCAGCACGCAGACCGCGAGCGCCCTCGCGAACGGCGCGCGCCGTGTCGCGAACACACCGAATGCGAGCAGCCCGAGCACGGCCAGATCGGCGAACGGCTGTGCCATGTCCAGGAAGCGGACGGCAAAGGTGTTGAACACCTCGTAACGGAAATCGCTCAGCGTCGGCCGCGCCAGCCAGAAATGCGCCAGCGCGTGCCGCGCCTGCTCCAGCACCAGCCCCGCCCAGGGCAGCCAGCCGACCAGCACCACCGCGTTCGCCAGCCCCCAGCGCCAAAGCAGTTCCGCCGGACGGCGGGGCAGCCATGCGGCGAAAAAAGCGCCGTTGCAGGCGGCGACGAGGAGCACGGCGGTATTGTGCAGATACAGCGCCGCCAGCGCCGCCACGACATACCCGGCCCACGCGAGCATGCCGCCGCCGTCCAGCACGCGCCGCACCGCCAGCAGCGCCGCCAGCCCCGCCACGCTCAGCATCGCGTAGGCGCGCGCATCCTGGCCCATGCCGATCGACGCCGCCGAGACCGCGACCAGCAGCGCCGCCCCCACTCCCGCGAACCGCCCGCCGATCCGCGCGGCCAGCAGGAAGGTCAGCGGGATGCAGGCGGTGCCGGCGGCGACCGACAGCAGCCGCTCGTCCTCGGCCGTGGCGCCGATGGCGCGGACCACATGCGCCAGCGCGTAGAACAGCGGCGGATTGGTCTCCAGCCGCGCCCCCGGCCCCCACAACGCGGGCAGGCTCAGCCCGGCGAAATACCAGGTGGCGCCCTCGTCGTACGTCAGTTCCGCGTCCCACAGCCCGCGCAGGCGCAGGGCGAGGCCAAGCAGGGTGGCGAGCATCAGGAAGATTGCCGTGGGGCCAGGCGAACTCCCCCTCCCCTCGCGGGAGGGGGTTGGGGGGAGCGGGTCGTTCACGGCGCGCTGACGTTGCGCGTCACCGCCCAGTACAGCGGCGCCCGCCCCGCCGCCAGCGCCTTGGCCTCGTAGCGCGTCGGCGGCCAGCCGTCCGGCCGCGCGGTCGCCGGTGGCGGCACATGGAAAAAATTCTGCCGCGCCAGCACCTCGGCCACCCAGGCCTGATAGGTCGGGTCGTCGCTGGCGATGCGCCATTGCGCCCCCGGCCGCAGCACCCGGAACACCTCCGGCAGCACCGCCGGGTGCACGAACCGGCGCTTGGCGTGGCGCGCCTTCGGCCACGGATCGGGAAACAGCAGGAACAGGCGGTCGAGGCATCCATCCGGCAGCGCGCGCAGCAGCGGGCGCGCATCGTCGTCCCAGATCCGCAGATTGCCCGGAACCGGCGCCGTCGCCTCTCCACCCTCCGGCACCACGCGGGAGAGCAGGGAACAGATGCCGTTCTCGAACACCTCGCAGGCGATCAGGCCCACGTCCGGATTGGCCGCCGCCTGCGCCAGCGCGTGCTCACCGCCGCCGAACCCGATCTCGAGCCACAGCTCGCGCGCCGGCACGGCAAAGGCCGCGCGCGGCTCCGCCGCCTGCGCTTCGGCAAAGCGCAGGCGCGGCAAAGTCACGTCCAGCAAGGTTTGCTGGCGCGGACGCAGCGGATGGCTGCGTTGGCGCCCGTACAGCCGGTCGGGCGGCGGCTTGAGCGGCCGCGCCCCGTCCGTCAGCGGCCGAACGCCGCCTTCAGCGCCGGCACCAGATCGGTCCGCTCCCACGTGAAGGTGCCCTTCTCCTCGTCCGGGTCGCGGCCGAAATGGCCGTAGGCGGAGGTGACCGCGTAGATCGGCCGGTTGAGATGCAGATGCTCACGAATACCGCGCGGCGAGAGGTTGACCAGTTCGCGCAGCGTCTTTTCCAGCTTCGCCTCGTCCACCTCGAACGGGTTGCCGTGCAGCTCGACATAGACCGACAGCGGGTGCGAGACGCCGATCGCATAGCTGATCTGCAAGGTGCAGCGCTC
>JAKBCB010000286.1 GCA_021808185.1 Pseudomonadota bacterium | reverse complement strand
CACCGTGGCCCCCCTGGCCGCGGCATAGAGCGCGGTCGGGCCGATCCAGGCGCCGATATCGACGAAACGCGATCCTTCGCGAAGAATCCGGTCCATCAAGGCGAAGGTTTCCGGCTCCCACGCCCCCGAGGCGACCCGCGACCAGAACCCGTCAAAGAGAGCAGTCCCCGATTCCACGGTGATGCGGCGGGATCCGATGGCAATCTCTCGCATGTTGGCCAGGCTCCTGGTTGCCGGGCGGCCTTACCACGGACCGCCGCGTCGGTTCAGCCCGGGGCGGCTGGCCCCCCCCCCGCGCGCCCGCCGCTCCGCGTGTGCGGAAAACCTCGCCGGGGCGGTTTCCGTCCCACCTCCCATTCCGACAGGATTTTCCGCGCGGTTCCGGGGCCATGAACACGCCGCCACGGGCGCCATCGGGGGGGATAACGCCAATCATCTGTTTTCCGGCATTGCCGGATCGCCGTTCGCGGGTGCCGGCCTTGACCGGGATCAGCGCGGGGGTGGACAAGCCCGGCATGGATATTTTCGTCCTCCGGCACCACTTACACACTCAGTGTTGTAAAGAGTTCGATAATAGAATTATCTTATCCCGAAGCAATCTCGGCGTCTCCAGGGTGCGCCGGCCGCGCCCGACGGTGTTCATCGAATGCACGCACACTTATCACAGTGTCCTGAACACCGGCGTGCAGCGCGTCGTGCGCAACATCCTGCGCCATGCGCCGGCGGTGGCGCGGGACCTGGGCTACGACGCGGTGCCGGTTATCGTCGAGGGCGACAGGTTCCGGGTCGCGGATGCCGGCCGCGTGCTCGCCGATAAGCAGAACGCCCCCGATGCCGCCGCCGCGACGACCGTCGGCCGCCTGGTCTGGCGCGCCGCGCTGCGCTGCGTGGCGGCCGCCCTGCCCTTCGCGGGCGTGCGCGCGTTCCTCTATGCCCCGCCGCACCATCCGGGGCTGGCGCGCGGCCTGCTGCGCCTTGCCGCGCCATTCCGCCGGCCGGCGCCCGCGCCCGCCGGCCCGTCAGGCGGCCTCGATGATTTCGACCGGTACGACGGCAGCATCCTGCTGCTGCTGGACTCATCCTGGGCCACCCCGATCTGGCCCGCCACGCGCCGCTTCAAGGAACGGGGCGGCGCGGTGGTGGGGGTGATGTACGACCTGATCCCCCTCACACATCCCCATGCCAGCGTCCCCGAGCTGGTCGTGGCGTTCCGGGCATGGGTTGCCGCGCAGCTGCGCTGGACCGACGGGTTCGTCTGCATCTCGCAAGCGACCGCCGACGCGCTGGCCGGGCAGATCCGCGCGCTCGGCGGCTCCAGCCGGCCGGGGGTGCGGATCGAGCATTTCCATCTCGGCGCCGACCTCGACCTCGCCGTTCCCGATGCCCCGGTCCGCCAGCCGATCCGCGACATCTTCGCCGCCGACGACCGGCATGTCTTCCTGATGGTCGGCACCATCGAGCCGCGCAAGATGCACGCCTATGTGCTCGACGCGTTCGAGCGCTTCTGGGCGCGGGGCGGTGCCGCGGCGCTGGTGATCGTCGGGCGGCAGAGCTGGATGATGCCGGCCTTCCTGGAGCGGGTTGCCCGGCATCCGCAGCGCGATCGCCGGCTGTTCGTGCTGCGCGATGCGAGCGACGCCGAACTCGACCATTGCTACCGCCAGGCCTCCGCGCTGGTCATCGCCTCCGAGATCGAGGGGTTCGGCCTGCCGGTCGTCGAGGCGTTCCAGCGCGGCCTGCCGGTACTGTGCAGCGACATCGCGGTGTTTCGCGAGATCGCCGACGGCAGGGCGACGTTTTTCAGCCTGTCCGATCCGGGGCACCTGGCGGACGCGCTCTCGGAGTTCTGCCGGCGCGTGGCGCTCGGGGCGCGCCGGCACCGCGACCCGCAAGGCTGGATCGGCTGGCGGGAGAGCACCGAACAGCTGTTCGCCGCGATCATGCGCGCCCTGCCCGGCTCGCAGGGGGCCAGCCCACGGGTGAGCCAGCAGCATGGCGGATGAGGCTTTCCGGCCGAGCTTGCCGCACCGGCTGTGGCGCCTGTTACCGGCGCAGCAGCGGCGGCGGCTGGCCACCGAGATCACCGCCTTGCTGGCCCCGCGCATCGCGCGCGACATGCCGCCGGCGCGGCATGGAGTGGCCGTGGCGGGCGAGCTGTCGCGCCTCTCCGGTCTTGGCGAGGGGGCGCGGCTGATGCTGCGCGGCCTGGAATCGCTGGGCGTGGCGAGCTGGGCCATCGATGTTGGCGACTATCTGCCGGCTGCCGAGCCGGGGCCGCGCGCGGCCCCGGCGCCCGCGCCGCCTGCCGGCGCGCCGCTGGTCATCCACGTCAACGCGCCGTTGCTGCCGCTGGTGCTGATGCGCCTGTCGCGCGCCCTGCCGCGGGGGCGGCGCGTGATCGGCTACTGGGCCTGGGAGCTGCCGCAGGTTCCGCCGCTCTGGCGCGTCGGCGCGCGTTTCGTGCACGAGGTCTGGGTGCCCTCGCCGTTCACCGCCGCCGCGATCGAGCCACTTTTGCCGGGCAGGGTCAGGGTGGTGCCGCATCCGCTCGCCGTCGCCCGCCCCACGGCGGCGCTGCCCGACCGCGCGGCCTGGGGCTTGCCGGCGGATGCCGTGATCGTATTGGTGGCGTTGAACCTGGCGTCCTCGTTCGAGCGCAAGAACCCGCTGGGGGCGATTGCCGCCTTCCGGGCGGCGTTCGGCAACCGGAAGGATCGCATCCTTGTGCTGAAGCTCGGCAATCCCGACCATTTTCCGGCGGACTTCGCCCGGGTGGCCGCAGCGGTCGCCGATGCCCCCAATATCCGGGTCGATACGAACTCATATGCCGACGCCGCGATGCAGACGCTGACCGCGACGGCCGACATCGTGCTGTCGCTCCACCGCAGCGAGGGGCTGGGCCTCGTGCTCGGGGAAGCCATGCTGCTGTCCAAGCCGGTGATCGCCACCGGCTGGTCGGGCAACATGGCGTTCATGGACGACCAGAGCGCCGCATTGGTGGGCTACCGGCTGGTGCCGGCGCGCGATGCGCGGGACGTCTATCACGGATCGACCTGGGCGGAGCCGGACCAGGCGGACGCGGTCGCGCATCTGCGGCGCCTGGCCGACGACGCCTCGGCGCGCGCGGATTTGGGGGCGCGGGCTCGGCGGCAGGCGCTGGAGCGATTGGGGACCGGCCCGCTTGCGGCGGCGGTGCGTGGCCTCGGGCTGGACGTGCCGCAATGAGGGTTCTGGTCTGGCAATGGGGCCGTTTCGGCGCGGGGCCGCGCTTCGCCATGCTTCTGGCGGAAGGGCTGTCCAGCCTGCCAGGGGTCTCGGCGATGCTGTCGCTGGCGCGCGGCGCCGAGATCCTGCGCGGCGCCGACCCGCCGCGCTGCGACCTGCCGGTGGATACCTATGCCGGCCTGCCCGGATTTATCGCGCGCGCCGCCTCGGCGCCGTTCCTGCTGCCCGGGCTGCTGCGGCGGCTGCGCGCCCTGCGGCCGGACATCGCGGTGTGCGCGATGGCCGGCCCGCTCGACCTGCTGATGGCCGCCGCGCTGCGCTGGCTGCGCATCCCCTTCGTGGTGCTGGTGCACGATGCCGAGGCGCATCTGGGCGACGGCTTCCCGTTGCAGATGTGGCTGCAACGCCGGCTGTGCCGGCAGGCGACGACGGTCGCGGCGCTGACCGCGCATGTGGGCGACCGGCTGCTGGCCCAGGGCCTCGCGGGCACGCCGGGACGGCCGCTGATCCGCCTGCGCCTCCCGCCGATGCCGTACGAGGTCCAGCCCCGGCCCGAGCGGCGGGGCGAGACGTTCCGGCTGCTCTCCTTCGGCCGGCTGCTGCCCTACAAGGGGCTGGACCTGCTGGCGGAATGCCTGCGCCGGCTGGGGCCGCATCCCGGTCTGGCCGTGCGCGTGGTCGGCTCCGGTCCGGAACTGCCGGAATTGTCCGAGCTGCGCAGCCTGCCCGGCGTGACGGTGGAAAACCGCTGGGTGCCGGAGGCCGAGGTCGGGGCGCTGCTGGGATGGGCGGATGCCGTGGTCCTCTGCTACCGCGAGGCGAGCCAGAGCGGCATCGCCGCCGCCGCGCTGGCCGCCCGGCGGCGGGTCATCGCCACCAATGTGGGCGGGCTGGCCGAGCAGTTGCGCGGCGAACCGCTGGCCATCCTGTGCGAGCCGGATCCCGACAGCCTCGCCGAGGCACTGCGGCGCGCCTTCGCGCAGCAGCCCCCCGATGCGAGCGGCCACGACACCCCGACGCCGCAGGCGGCCTGGCAGGACGTGGCGCAATCGCTGGTGGAGCAGCTGGAGGCGCTGCCGCGACCGGATGGCGGGTGGCGGCAACGGCTTGCGCCCGCCGGCCTGCCCGCGCGGCGCTGAGCGGAGTCCCTTGCGGCCGGACGGTGCCGGCGTGTATGCGCTGTGCGACAATGCCGCCTCGCGGTACTGCGAAATGGCGGACACGCTGCCGAAAGAACATCATGCCCACTTGCCTTATCACCGGGGTTACTGGCCAGGACGGGGCGTACCTGTCCAAGCTGCTGCTTGAAAAAGGCTACCGGGTCGTCGGGTTGATGCGCCGGTCCGCGTCCTCCGACGTGGTGGGCGAGCGGCTCGACTGGCTGGGTATCCGCGACCAGGTGGAACTGGTGGACGGCAACCTGATCGACCTGTCGAGCCTGATCCGGATCGTCCAGGATGTCCGGCCGGATGAAATCTATAACCTCGGCGCGCAGAGCTTCGTCGCCGCGTCCTGGCGGCAGCCGCTGCTGACCGGCCAGGTGACCGGCCTCGGCGCCACCAACGTGCTGGAAGCGATGAGGATCGCCCACCCGCAGGCGCGATTCTATCAGGCCTCCTCCTCGGAGATGTTCGGCCTGATCCAGGCGCCGCAGCAAAGCGAGACCACCCCGTTCTACCCGCGTTCGCCCTATGCCGCGGCCAAGCTCTATGCCCACTGGATGACAGTGAACTACCGCGAGAGCTTCGGCATGCACGCCTCGTCGGGCATCCTGTTCAATCACGAAAGCCCGCTGCGCGGCATCGAGTTCGTCACCCGCAAGATCACCGACGGCGTGGCCCGCATCAAGCTCGGCCTCGCCCGCGACCTGCCGCTCGGCAATCTCGACGCCAAGCGCGACTGGGGCCACGCGCGCGACTACGTGCACGCCATGTGGCTGATGCTGCAACAGGACACGCCGGGCGACTATGTGGTCGCGACCGGGCGGACCACCTCGATCCGCGAGTTCTGCCGCATCGCTTTCGGCTATGTCGGGCTGAACCACGAGGACCATGTGACCGTCCGCGCCGACCTGCTGCGCCCGGCCGAGGTGGACATTCTGCAGGGCGATGCCGACAAGGCGCGGCGCGACCTGGGCTGGACGCC
>JAKBCB010000285.1 GCA_021808185.1 Pseudomonadota bacterium | reverse complement strand
GCGCTCAGAAGTCCATGAACACGGTCTCGTTGTCGCCTTGCAGGCGGATGTCGAAATGCCACGTGCCGGCGCCCGCCGGCCGGGCGAGCAGCGTGGCGCGGCGCGCCGCATCCTCCACCAGCCCCAGGATCGGGTCGGTCTCGTTCAGCGGCTCGCCGGCGAAGTAGGCGCGGGTGACCAGCCGGCCGAGGATGCCGCGGGCCAGCAGGTTGATGGCGAAATGCGGCGCCTGCTGCGCATTGCCCGGGCCGGGCAGCGGGCCGGGGCGGACGGTGGTGAACCGAAACCGCCCGTCACGGTCGGTCGCGGACCGGCCGTAGCCGGGGAACCGGTCCGACGCCGCGGGGCTCGCCTGCCACAGTTCGACGCAGCAATCCGCCGCCGGCGTGCCCTCCCCGTCGGTCACCCGGCCGGTCAGGGTGATCCGTTCCCCCTCCGCGCCGAAGCGCGTCAGGTCGGCGAATTCGGGATGCTCGATCAGGTGCCAGTAGGGCCCGATGGTCTGGCTCGCGGTGGCGATCGGCATGGCCCTATTCCTCCGTGATCGTGGCGTCGCGCCCGCGCAGGACGATGTCGAAGCGGTAGCCGAGCGCCCATTCCGGCTGCGTGATCTCGATATCGAACTTCGCGATCAGCCGCTGCCGCGCCGCCGCATCCGGCACCGCATGGAAGATCGGGTCCAGGTCCAGCAGCGGATCGCCCGGGAAATACATCTGGGTGATCAGCCGTGTCGCGAAGCCGGGGCCGAACAGCGAATAGTGGATGTGATTCGGCCGCCAGGCGTTGAAATGGTTGCGCCAGGGATAGGCGCCGGGCTTGATGCTGGTGAACTGATACCAGCCGTCGGCGTCGGTGAACACCCGGCCCTCGCCCTTGAAATGCGGGTCGAGCGGCGCATCGTGCTGGTCGCGTTCATGAGCGTAGCGGCCGGCCGCGTTGGCCTGCCAAAGCTCGATCATGGTGTCCGGCACCGGCCTGCCGTTCTCGTCCAGCACCCGCCCGCGCACCACGATCCGCTCGCCCATCGCCTCGTGGCTGCCGTGCTTCGAGAGGTCGATGGTCGCGGGATAATGGCTCGGGGAGAAGCGGGGGCCGGTGATCTCCGTCACCGTCTGGGGAATCCGCAGCAGCGGCTGCAACGGGTGGCGCTTGTGGGTGCTGCCGTACTCCGGGAAGTCGTTCGGCGGCTGCGTGCCCGGCGTGACGGCGCGAAAGCCCGTCCGCGCATCGGCCGCCGTGTCGTGAAGCTCGGTCATGCGGAACTCTCCCTGTCCAGGAAGCGGCGCATCGCCTCGGTCACCGCCTCCGCCTGCTCGTAGGTCGGGATATGGGCGGCACCGTTGATTTCGATCAACGCCGCCCCCGGGATCGCGGCCGCCAGCGCTGCGGCGGCGGCCGGCGGCGTCGCCAGGTCCTCCGTCCCCACCAGCACCTGCGCGGGCAGGCGCAGGCGGGCGGTGGCGGCGGCCAAGTCGGCGGCGGCGATCGCCTCGGCCGCGGCGGCGTAGCCTTCCGGGTCGGTCCGCAGCAGCATGGCGCGCAGGCCGTCGGTGTCGGGCGACCGCAGCGCCGCCGGCGTGACCCAGCGCGCCACCACCGCCTCGACGATCGCCGCCATGCCCTGGCCGCGCACGGTCGCGGCACGGTCGCGCCACAGCGCGGGTGGCGGGATCGCCATGGCCGTGTCCGCCAGGATCAGGGAGGCGACGCGGTCGGGCGCCAGTGCGGCCAGCGCCTGCGCCACCATGCCGCCGATCGACAGGCCCGCGACATGCGCCCGCGCGACGCCCAGCGCGTCCAGCACCGCCCGCATGTCGGCGGCGAAGCCGGCGATGCTGCCGGGGCCGGGCGTGGTGGCGGACAGCCCGTGGCCGCGCAGGTCCGGGCGGATCACCCGATAGCGCGCCGCCAGCGCCGCCGCCTGCGGCTCCCACACCCGCCCGTCGGTGCCGAGCGAGTGCAGCAGCAGGACCGCGGGGCCGTCCGACGGGCCGGACAGGGCGATGTGCAGCGTGGTCTGGTCGATGCGCAAGAACACGGCAAACCCCTCCAGCGCGCCAGTATGCGGCCGGCGCCGATTGTGGCAATGGGGTGGTGTTCCAGCGCGAGACCTGCCCCGTGACGCCGCTGCCCGTCGCCCTGCCGTCGTCGCTGCACTGCCGGATCGACGATGCCGTCGCCGTGCTGCGTCTGGCCCGCCCGCAGAAACGCAACGCCATCGATGACGAGATGGTGGCCGGGATCGGCGCCTGTTTTGCCGCCCTGCCCGCCGATGTCCGCGCCGTCGTGCTGCATGGCGAGGGCGAGCATTTCTGCGCCGGCCTCGACCTGTCCTCGGTGACCGAGAACGATGCGACCGCGGGCGTGTTCCACTCCCGCGCCTGGCACCGCGCGTTCGACCTGATCGAGAACGGCAGCGTGCCGGTGATCGCGGTGCTGCACGGCGCGGTGATCGGCGGCGGCCTGGAACTCGCCGCCGCCTGCCATATCCGCATCGCCGAGCCGACCACCTATTACGCCCTTCCGGAAGGCCAGCGGGGCCTGTTCGTGGGCGGCGGCGGGTCGGTGCGGGTGCCACGGCTGATCGGCACGGCGCGGATGCTGGACATGATGCTGACCGGCCGCACTTATGGCGCGCAGGAAGGGGTGGCGGCAGGTTTCTCGCAATATCTGGTGGATGCGGGCACGGGCCTGCACCGCGCGATGGCGATGGCCCGGCATGTCGCGACGCTCGCGCCGCTCAGCGTCTTCGGGGTGCTGCACGCGCTGCCGCGCATCGCCGAGGCTGACCCGCGGACCGGGCTGCTGATGGAGAGCCTGATGGCCGCCATCGCCGCCGGCGACCGGGAGGCGAAGGAGCGGCTGCGGGCGTTCCTGGAAAAGCGCGCGGGGAAGGTGGTGCGCTGATGCGGACGCGGCCGGTCCGGCTCGGCAGCCCCGATGTGGCGTTCGAGCGGCTGGCGGACGGCACCATCCATGTTCGGCCGCGCCATGCGCTGCCGCCGTTCCCGGGGCGGCTGACCGAGCGGCTGGAGCACTGGGCGGCGGCCGCTCCCGGCCGGGCCTTCGTCGCGCGACGCGACCACGGCGGCGCGTGGCGCGTGGTCAGCTACGGCGCCGCCTGGCAGGCGGTGCAGGCGCTGGGACAGGCGATCCTGGACCGGGGTCTCGGCCCGGAGCGGCCGATCGCCATTCTGTCGGGGAACGGCATCGAACACCTGCTGCTCGGCCTCGCGGCACTGCATGTCGGCGTGCCGTATGCGCCAGTTTCACCCGCCTATTCGTTGATTTCGAGAGATTTCCTGAAGCTGCGGGCGCTGATGGACATCCTCCGCCCCGGCCTCGTTTTCGCCGAGCACGGCGCCGCCTTCGCCGCCGCGCTGGCGGCCACCGTCCCGCACGCGACGGAGCTGGCCGTGGTGGAGGCGCCGCCCGCGGACCGGCCGGCGATGCTGTTCGATGCGCTGCTGGCAACCCGCCCCACCCCGGCGGTCGCCGCCGCCGCCGCGCGCGTCGGGCCGGACACGGTGGGCAAGATCCTGTTCACGTCCGGCTCGACCGGCACGCCCAAGGGCGTCATCAACACGCAGCGCATGCTGTGCGCCAACCAGGAAATGCTGCGCTGCTCGCTCGCCTTCATGGCCGATGAGCCGCCGGTGATCGTCGACTGGCTGCCGTGGAACCACACCTTCGGCGGCAACCACAATGTCGGCCTGGTGCTCTACAACGGCGGAACGCTCCATATCGACGACGGCAAGCCGACGCCTGCCGGCATCGCCGAGACGGTGCGCAACCTGCGGGAGATCGCGCCGACGATCTATTTCAACGTGCCCAAGGGGTTCGAGGAGCTGGTCACCTATCTGCGCGCCGAGCCGGCGCTGCGGGCGACGTTCTTCAGCCGGCTGAAACTGATGTTCTATGCCGGTGCGGGGCTGGCGCAGCCGGTATGGGATGCGCTGGACGAGCTCGCGGTGGCAACGGTGGGGGAGCGCATCACCATGCTCACCGGCCTCGGCGCGACCGAGACGGCGCCGTTCGCCATCGTCTGCCGCCCGGACGTGACCGGCTCGGGCATTGTCGGCCTGCCGGTGACGGGCAACGAGCTGAAACTGGTGCCGACCGGCGGCAAGCTGGAGGCGCGGCTGCGCGGGCCGAACATCACGCCCGGCTTCTGGAAACAGCCGGAGGCGACGCGCGCCGCCTTCGACGAAGACGGCTACTACAAGCTCGGCGACGCGCTGAAATTCATCGACGATGCGCGCCCGGACCTCGGCCTGCTGTTCGACGGCCGCATTTCCGAGGATTTCAAGCTGGCGACCGGCACCTGGGTCAGCGTCGGCCCGCTGCGCGCCGCCCTGTTGGACGCGCTGGCGCCGTTCGTGCGCGACGCGGTGATCGCCGGGATCAACCAGGACTATGTCGCGGCATTGCTGATCCCCGACCTCGCGGCCTGCCGCGCCGCCTGCACCGATCTGCCCGCCGAGGCGGGCACGGCGGCGGTGCTGACGCATCCCGCGCTGCGCGCCCGGCTGCGCGCCACGCTCACACGGCTGGCCGCCGCCGCCACCGGCAGCTCCAACCGCGTGCGCCGCGCCCTGCTGCTGGAGGAACCGCCCTTGATCGATGCCGGCGAGATCACCGACAAGGGCTCGATCAACCAGCGCGCCGTGCTCGGCCGCCGCGCCGCGCTGGTCGAGGCACTCTATGCCGAGCCGCCGTCGCCCATCATCATCAGTGCCGAGGACACGCCATGACCCGCACTTCCCGCGCCCTCACGGCGTCCTGGCCGGACGCATGGCTGCTGGATGGCTGCCGCACCCCGTTCGTGGACTATGCCGGCGCTCTGGCGCAGGTTTCGCCGATCGACCTCGCCATCAAGGCAGCGCGGGAGGCGCTGGCGCGCGCCGCGGTGGCGCCCGACGACATCGGCACCGTGGTGGTCGGCAACATGGCCCAGGCCAGCTTCGATGCCTACATGACACCGCGCCACGTCGGCCTGTATGCCGGCGTGCCGATCGAGGTGCCGGCGCACATGGTGCAGCGCGTCTGCGGCACCGGGATCGAGGCGATCATGCAGGCGGCCGACGCGGTGACGCATCGCGATGCCGGCGCGGCGCTGGTCGTCGGCACCGAGAGCATGAGCCGCAACCCGATCGCCGCCTACACGCTGCGCACCGGCTTCCGCATGGGCCAGGCGGAGTTCAAGGACTTCCTGTGGGAAGCGCTGCTCGATCCGTCCTGCGGCTGCACGATGGGCGACACGGCGGAGAATCTGGCGCGGCGCTACGGGATCACGCGCGCCGAGGTGGATGCGTTCGCCGCCCGCAGCTTCGCCCGCGCGCTGGCGGCGCAGGCGGACGGGTTCCTGCCCGGCGAAATC
>JAKBCB010000284.1 GCA_021808185.1 Pseudomonadota bacterium | reverse complement strand
CGCTGCCCGCCAGCGCGTAACCGCGCGTCGCCGCGCGCAGGGCCAGGAACAGCGGCAAGGCAGGCAGACCCTCGGCGTCCGGCGCGATATCGGCATAGGCGTTGAACACCGTATTGGCGAGGTCGCCACGCCCGCGCAGGTGCAGGTCCATCAGCAGAAAGGCCAGATCGTACAGCACGTCGATGCAGCCGATCTCGTCGCTGAACTCGATGCAGTCGAATAGCGTGGGACGGCCGGCATGGAGGCAGATGTTGGCGAGCCGCAGGTCGCCGTGGCAGCGGCGCACCTTGCCCTGCGCGCGGCGCCGGTCGAGCAGCGGGGCCAGCGACGCGAGCGCGGTCCGCGCGCGCTGGTTCAGCGTGTCAACCGCCGCACCGTCCAACGCCGTGGCAACCAGCGCGAGTTCGCGCGTGTTGTCGGCAATCACGCGGCCGATCGCCGCGCTGCCGCCGTGGCCCGGCGCCGGTGCTGCCGCCAGATGAAACCGGGCGATCGCACCGCCCAGGTCACGCATCAGTTCGCGGGTCAGCAGCCCGCGCTCGGCCATCGCGTCGAACAGATCGGATTGCGCGAAGCGGCGCATGACCACGACATGATCGAGCACCCGGCCGGCGCCATCGAAAGCCAACGTGCCGGCCGCGTCGCGGGTGATCGCGCGCACGCCGAGGTACAGCTCCGGCGCGGTCCGGCGGTTCAGCGCCAGTTCCGCCTCGCACGCCGCCTGCCGCGCGGCGAGGGTGGTGTAGTCGAGCGAGGCATAACGGATCGCGCGCTTGAGCTTGTAGGCGCGGTCGGCGGCGAGGAAGACGACGGAACAATGGGTGGCGATGCGTTCGACCGAGGCATCGCCAGGCCCGTAGCTGGCGGGGCACGAGAGGAAGGCGATCACCGCTTCCTGGTCATCGGGGGTGTGCGAGACCGTCACGCGCCGCGATCCGCCAGCGCGCGATCCACCTGCTCCGCCATCGCGCGAATCCCGGCACTGATCTCGACCGGCACGCTCGCCGGCTGTAGCCGCCGCAACGGGCCGGGCAGCCGCGCCAAGGCCCGCGCCGCCCGCGCCCGCGCGTCCGCAAGCCCGGGAAACCCGTCAACCCGACGGCCATGGCGCATCGCGGGGCGCAGCAACGGTTCGCCGTCAACGCGCTCGTCGAGCAGCGCGACCACGTCGCGGGCAATCGTGCCGTCGGCGTGGCAGGAGCGGTACACCTGCTTGCGACCGGGCCAGGTGGCCTTGCCTTCGCTGCGCTTGCGGCGCGCGCGGCCGGCGTATTCCTGCAGCTTGTAGGCACAATCCAGCGCCGGCGCGTCGGACGCCGCGGTCAGGCTGGTACCGACGCCGAAGCCATCGATGGGCGCGCCGGCCAGATGTTGCAGGCTGTGCTCGTCCAGGCCACCGCTGGCGAAGATCCGGATCGACGGCCAGCCCGCCGCGTCGAGGATCGCGCGCACCGCATGGGCATGCTTGGCCAGATCGCCGCTGTCCAGCCGCACCGCCGCGATGGCGATGCCCTCGGCGGCAAGACGCGGTGCCAGGGCCGCGACCACGGCGGCGCCACGCTCGGTGTCGTAGGTGTCGATCAGCAACGTGAGCGCATCGGGCCGCGTGCGCGCGAAATGCTCGAACGCGGTGGCCTCATGGTCGTAGGCCTGGACGAAGGAGTGCGCCATGGTGCCCACCACTGGGATGCCGAAGGCGCGGCCGGCCAGGACGGTCGCGGTGCCGTCGAAACCCGCCAGATAGCTGGCACGCGCGGCCAGCAGCCCCGCCTCGGCGCCGTGGGCGCGCCGCAGACCGAAATCCACCAGTTGCCGACCCGGTGCCGCCAGCACCATCCGCGCGGCCTTGGAGGCGATGACCGTCTGGAAATGCACCAGATTTATCAGCCGCGTCTCCACCAGTTGCGCCTGGGGCAGCGGGGCCGTCACGCGCAGCACCGGCTCGTCCGGGAAGAACACGGTGCCCTCCGGCATGGCATCGACGTCGCCGGTGAACCGGAAATCCGCGAGGCGATCGACGAAGCCCGGCGCAAACCGCCCCGACGCCCGCAGCCATTGCAGATCGTCCGCCGAGAAATGCACGGCCTCAAGAAACGCCACCGCCTGTTCGAGCCCGGCGGCCATCAGGAATCCGCGCTGCGGGGGCAGTTTGCGGAAGAACAGCTCGAACACCGCCGTCTCGGCCATGCCGTCCGCCGCGTAGGCCTCGAGCATCGAAAGCTCGTAGAGGTCGGTCAACAGCGGGCTGCATTCCAACATCGTCGAAGAATGCGCGGCAAACGCCGATGTCACCTTGATCCTCGTCAATACCGCGCGGGCGTTCGGTGCGGGTCACGTCGGAATGCCCTGGAAAAGCCGCGGTCATGACCTTGACGTGGATCAATCACGGCGTGGCCATGAAAGAGTAGCGTACACGAGATCGCGAAGGCGGGCCGCAATGCCCGCATGTGAGGCGAGACACGAAGCAGCCATCCTGGACACCCCGGGCAGACACGGCGCTCCAGGTTCCGAAGGAAGGCTGGCAGGGGCAGATCGGCGTCGTGCGCAAAGGCCCTCGCGCGAAGCCCCCTGCATCGAAAGACAGGAGAGAAACTTGTCGGTTCCAGTTCAGGTCACGTTCCGCCACATGGAGCCTTCCGACGCCGTCGAGCAACAGATCCGGGAGCGAGCGGCGGATCTCGAACGATTCTATCCTCGCATCATCGCCTGCCATGCGGTGGTCGATGAAGATCACCGGCGTCACCGGCACGGCAAGCTGTTCCATATCAGCATCGACATAACCGTTCCCGGACGAGAGATCGCCGTCGGCCGCGAGCCCGCCGCGCATCATGCCCACGAAGATTGCCATGTGGCGATCCGCGACGCTTTCGACGCCGCACGGCGCCAGTTCGAGGATCATGTCCGCCGGGCGCGCGGTGACGTGAAGGCGCACGAGGCGGCGCAGATGGGGCGCATCTCCAGCATCATTTCCGACCAGGGCTATGCGTTCCTGGTCACGGACTCCGGCGACGAGATCTACGTGCATCGCAACAGCGTGGTCGATGGCGGGTTCGATCGCCTGCGTGTCGGTCACCGGGTACGCTTTGTCCTCAGCCCTGAACCTGGAGACAAGGGGCCGCAGGCCAGCACGGTCGTGCCCCTGCCGGAGTGAGAGTCTGCAATGGCCGCGAGTGTCAAGCACGCGGATGCCCGGAGGCGGGCGATAAGGAGGACCGGTCATGGCGGTCAATGCGTCCAGCGTGATGTCGCGGCACATTGTCAGCGCCCGGGCGGATGACACGGTCGCGGATGTGGCCAGGGTCATGGCCGCGAACGACATCAGCGCACTGCCCGTCTGTGACGAAGACGGAACGCCGATCGGGATGATCAGCGAGGGCGATCTGCTGCGCCCGTTCGGCCAGCAGCACGGATTTCGGCGATCGTGGTGGCTGCATCTGCTGGCCGACGGGGATCAGCCGGCGCGGGCATTGGTCGCGTATGTCCAATCGGATCACCGGCACGCGCGCGACCTGATGACGACGCCGGTGATCACCGTCACGAAGGAGGCCGGCGTCGATGATATCGCCGCTTTGCTGCTGCAACATCGCATCAAGCGGGTTCCGGTGGTGGAAGGCGGCAAGATTATCGGCATCGTCAGCCGAGCCGATATCGTTCATGCCCTCGTGCAATGGCCCCACATCCTGAGTGAGGAAGAGCCGTCATTGCTGCGCGGTGGCGACTATCCGCTCGGCTGACCGCGCGCCAGGGCGCTGGGGATTTCGCGTGGCTATCCGCCCGGCGGGCGTAGCGTCGCGCGGACAACCAGATGGCCGGGCAGCGCGCGGTCGATCGCGCGCTCGATATGCCGCGCGGGACCGTCGAGGTGCAGCAGCGCCAGTGCCTCCGCGACCATCGCATCGACGGGTTGGGCAACGGTCGTCAGGCGATAGGACAGATGCGCGGCCTGGGGAATGTCGTCGAACCCGGCCACCTGAAGCGCGTCCGGGATGGCGATGCCGAGGCGCGCGCGCAGCACGTCCATCGCGCCCAGCGCCATGATGTCGTTGATGCAGAACAGCGCATCCGGCCAGTCCCGGCGCGGCCGGTCGAACAGCGCCAGCGCGGCCGCGGCGGCGCCCTCGTAGGTCGAGTGGCCGCACGCCTCCGCGATATCTTCGGGCGCCACCCCGGCCTGGGCCAGATGCGTGACGAAGCCGCGCACGCGGTCCTGGCTGGTGGTGGCCCCCGGATCGCCGGTGATCATCGCGAAGCGGCGCCCGCCGGCCGCGAGCAGGGCCGAGGCGATCAGCCCGCCGCCATGCACGTTGTCGCAGCGCACGCAGGCGGCGTCGTGGCCGGGAATGTAGCGGTTGAACAACACGATCGGCACGCCGCGGTCGAGGCTGCGGCCGGTCATGCGCATCGACAGGCGCGCCGAGGTCAGTACCACGCCATCGACCTGATATTGCAGCACGCGGCGCATCACGTCGTCGGCGGAGGCGTCGCGGTCCAAGGTGAACAGCAACACCTGCCGCCCCTGCGCCTGTAGCGAGCGGCCGATGCAATGCAGCGCCTGGACATAGAACGGATTGGCCATGTCGCCGACGATCACCGCGACAATGTTGGTGCGCCGTGTGGTCAGGCTGCTGGCGATCCGGTTCGGGACGTAGTCGAGCTTGCGCGCCGCGTCCAGCACGCGGGCGCGGGTATCGGCGGCAATACTGGATTGGGGACTGAACGCGCGTGACACCGCCGATTGCGACACGCCGGCGAGTGCCGCGACATCGAAGGAGGTGGCGCGCCGCCTGCTTTTCATCATGGGTCTGACGCCGTTCCGATCCAGTGGGTAGGTTTTTTCATATCCGGACAAACTCCGAATTGACAGAGCGGGGTAGTGCATGAAAATCTGCATACGTATGCAAAGCGCGGCGACCGGGCGAACCGGTCGTGGGCCAAGACAGGAGGGAAACGTGACGCTGACAACAGCAATGCGCGCGATTCTGGCGGCTGCCGGCCTGGTAGGGTTCGGCTCGGCCGCCTTCGCCGACGCGGCAGCCGATGGGCTGGCCGCGGCCACCGCCAAGC
Organism: Pseudomonadota bacterium; assembly: GCA_021808185.1. Taxonomy (GTDB): domain Bacteria; phylum Pseudomonadota; class Alphaproteobacteria; order Acetobacterales; family Acetobacteraceae; genus CAJCJG01. The sequence goes on along the minus strand of JAKBCB010000284.1, from coordinate 324 downwards.
TCGCGACCTATCGCGAGGCGCCGGTGTTCAAGGCGCCCGGACCGGCGTTCGACATTAAAAGCTGCGCCGCCGGCAAGAAGCAGTTGTCGATCCCGAATTCCAGCGCCAATCCCTTCTTGAAGGGCATCATCGACCGCGAGACCCGCGTCGGCGCAACCATCGGCCTGACCGTGCAGGAATGGCAGAACCAGGGCCAGCCGAGCCAGTGGGTGCAGGGCGTCGAATACGCCATGCGCAATAAGTTCGCCGTCATCGACCTGATCTCCGGCATCGATCCGAAGACCATCGCGCCGCAGCTTGAGGCCGCGAAGAAGGCCGGCGTGC
>JAKBCB010000283.1 GCA_021808185.1 Pseudomonadota bacterium | reverse complement strand
CGCAGCACCTCCTGGGGCGGCTTTCCGCGCCGATCCTCGGGATGCTCCTCGGCCGGATCGGAACCATCGGTCGAGATTTCGCCCGCCTCGCCGCCCACCTGCAAGCCGGCACGTTTCGCCCGCGCCACTTTGCCCCGCGCCGACAATCCGCAGCCCAAACGCCACGTCGGAACAGCCCGCTGCCGCGAACATTCGGCTGGCTGCTGAAGCTGGTGCCGGAGGCGGTGCAGTTTCGCGCCCAACTCGACCACCTGTTGCGCGAGCCGGAGATGGCGGCGCTGCTCGCAGCAGCCCCCGCGTCGATGGCCCGCGTGCTGCGGCCGCTCTGCTGGGCGCTGCATCTGGCGCCCCCGAAGGTGCTGGCCCGGCCCCGCGCCCCCCCGCCAGCCCCAACCCCAGCCGCAAGCAGACATTCGCTGCGTCTCGCCCGGAAGCGTGGGCACGATGAAAAGCCCCCTCCCCTTGCGGAAGGGGGTTGGGGGAGGGGTGGCCGCGCTCCGGGCCTTGCGCGACTCGCGCCCGCCTCCGAGCCCCCCACTGCGCGAGCGCGGCGGCCGGTGCGCCCCCGCGCCTGCGCCTGCGGCCCGCCGCATCCGGCCTGAGCGGCGCGGAGGCAGCCGCGCGTCGTTAATGTTCCATATAAGCAATGACATAGGATCGCCGCTCACGGCTCTCTTGAGCATTTGCCCAAACCTCAGTACATTTGCCCAGAACGGCACACGGCCCGCGTTGCCGAGCGCGGGCGGTTGTGCCTAACTCAGAAACTGCCGAGGAGGACACGAAAACCATGGCCGAAGTATCGATCCGCAAGGTCGAAAAAGCCTACGAGAGCTACAAGGCGGTGCACGGCATCGACCTTGAGATCGCGGACAAGGAATTCGTCGTCCTCGTTGGCCCCTCCGGCTGCGGCAAGTCCACCACGCTGCGCATGGTCGCGGGGCTGGAGGAAATCACCGGCGGCGAGATCTGGATCGGCGGCGATCTGGTCAACGACGTGCCGCCGCGCGACCGCGACATCGCCATGGTGTTCCAGAACTACGCCCTGTATCCGCACATGACCGTGTTCGAGAACATGGCGTTCGGGCTGAAGCTGCGGAAGTTCCCGAAAGAAGAAATCAAGAAGCGGGTGGACGAGGCGGCACGGATCCTCGACCTCACCCCGCTGCTGGAACGCCGGCCGAAGGCGCTTTCGGGCGGGCAGCGGCAGCGCGTGGCGATGGGGCGCGCCATCGTGCGCAACCCCCGCGTGTTCCTGTTCGACGAGCCGCTGTCCAACCTCGACGCCAAGCTGCGCGTGCAGATGCGCACCGAGATCAAGAAGGTGCACCAGGCGATTCCGACCACAACGGTGTATGTCACCCACGACCAGATCGAGGCGATGACGCTGGCGGACCGGGTGGTGGTGATGAACCAGGGCCGCATCGAGCAGGTCGGGCCGCCGCAGGAGCTGTATCACAACCCCGCGACCCGCTTCGTCGCCGGCTTCATCGGCAGCCCGGCGATGAATTTCTTCCCGGTCAAGGTGCTGAACGAGGGCGGCCTGTTCGTGCAACTGGCCAACGGCCAGAAACTCCCGGTGCCACCGCAGCGCGCCAACCGCTACGCCCCCTATGCCGGGCGCGACATGACGCTCGGCATCCGCCCGGAACACCTGACCGAGACGCACGAGCAGGAAAAGCCCGGCGTGGTGCACATCAGCGTGCCCGTCGATGTGGTCGAGCCGATGGGCATGGAGACGATGGTGCATTTCCTGATCGACGGAACCGCGATGACGGCGCGCATCGACCCCGCCGTGCACGCGGCCCCGGGCGAAATGCTGCCGCTTGCCGCCGACATGAATCAGATGCACCTGATCGACAACGAGACCAACCGGGTCGTCTGAGGCGCGCCGGACGGCAAAAAACCTCGCGAGGAACACATGTCCACCGAACTGACCCTGCTCGTCTGGAGCGCCGTGCTCTGCGTCGCGCTGGCGCTGCCCTACACCATGGGCGTCACCATCGAGTACGGCCTCGGGGCTGCCGCCGGCAACCGCGAGGATCTGCCGGAACTGACCGGCTGGATCGGCCGCGCGCGTCGCGCGCACGCCAACATGGTGGAGAACCTGATCCCGTTCGCCGCCATCGTGCTGGCGGCGCAGATCGCCGGCAAGAACGGCGCGCTGACGGTGCTCGGCGCGCAACTGTTCTTCTGGTTCCGCGTGGCGCACGCCATCATCTACATCGCCGGCATTCCGTATCTGCGCACGCTGGCATGGGTCGGCAGCGTGGTCGGCATGGCGCTGATCGTCACGGCGTTCTTCGCGTGACGGCGGCCCTCGCCGGCCGCGTCGCCTGGGTCACGGGGGCCGGCACCGGCATCGGCCGCGCGGTCGCGGTGGCACTCGGGGCCGCCGGCGCCGCCGTGGCCCTGACCGGGCGGACGCTCGCGACGCTGGAGGAAACCGCTGCCCTGGTGCGGGCTGCGGGCGGCACGGCGCTGGTGGCACCCGCCGACGTGACGCGGGCAGAAGCGGTGGCGGCGGCGCATCGCGCGGTGGTGGACCGCCTCGGTGATCCGCACATCCTGGTGAACAACGCGGGCTGGAACGAGACCCGCCGCTTCTGGAAGCAACTGACGCCCGAGGCCGTGGAACGGCTGCTGGACGGCAACCTGCTGGCGCCGTTCCTGGTGACGCTGACGGTGCTGCCGGCCATGCGCGCGCGCGGCGACGGCGTGCTGGTGCACATCGCCTCGCTCTCGGCCACCATGATCTACCCCGTCTCCGGCCCCGTGTACACGGCGGCCAAATACGGCGCGCGGGCCATGAGCGCCTCGCTGAACGCCGAGGAAGGCATCCACGGCATCCGCAGCATCTGCATCAATCCGGGCGAGGTCGTCACACCCATCCTCGACAAGCGCCCGGTGAAGCCCACGCCCGAGCAACTGGCGAAAATGGCGCAGCCGGAGGACATCGCCGCCGCGGTGCTGTTCTGCGCCACCCTGCCGCCGCGCGTCTGCGTGACGGAACTGACGATCACGCCGACCGATCCCACCCATTTCCGCGCCGACGCCCACGCCATCGCCGCCCGGACCTGAGAAAGACGCCATGGACACCATGACCATCGCCGCCGACACCCTGCGCGGCGTTATCACCGACATCTTCGCCGCCGCCGGCTGTGCCGCCGAGGAGGCGGAGCGGATCGGCACCTATCTGGTGTCCGCCAACCTCGCCGGGCACGACAGCCACGGCGTGATCCGCACGCAGCGCTACGCGCAGTGGCTGAAGGAGGGCAAGGTGCTCGCCGGCCAGACCCTGAGCGTGATCGCGGACAGCCCGGTCCATGCGCTCGTCGATGGCAATTACGGCTTCGGGCAGACCATCGCGCCGCTCGCGGTGGATCTCGGCATCGCCAAGGCCCGCGCCAACGGCATGGCCGTGATCGGCCTGCGCCACGCCGGCCATATCGGCCGCATCGGCGACTGGGCGGAGCGCGCGGCAGAGGCGGGCCTGGTCTCGATCCATTTCGTCAATGTCGAATCCGGCGAACTGGTGGCCCCGTTCGGCGGCGTGGACCGGCGCTTCTCCACCAACCCGTTCTGCGTCGGCATCCCGTCGGACGATGGCGGGCCGATGCTGCTGCTCGACATGGCCACCTCGCTGGTGGCCGAGGGCAAGGTGCTGGTCGCCTCGCGCGGCGGCAAGCCGGTGCCGCCGGGCTCGCTGGTGGCGCCGGACGGCAGCTTCTCCTCCGACCCGGAGACGCTGTACGGCAAGCTGGCCCCCGAAACCCCGCGCGATCCGGCCAATGGCGAGGGCGCGCTGACCGCGTTCGGTCTGCATAAGGGCAGCGGCATCGCCTTCATGTGCGAAATTCTGGCCGGCGTGCTGACCGGCGGCGGCACCTCCGGCCCGATCCCCGGCGGCAAGCGCGCGCGGATCAGCAACGGGATGCTATCGATCTACATCGACCCGGCAAAATTCGGCCAGCCCGACTTCGTCGCCCGGGCGCGCGACTACGCCGCCTATGTGAAGGCCTCACGCCCGACCACTCCCGGCGCGGAAGTGCTGGTGCCGGGCGAGCCGGAGGCGCGGATGCGGGCGGAGCGACTGGCGAATGGCGTGCCGCTGACCACGGACACCTGGGCCAGCATTGTCGCCACCGCCCGCTCGCTCGGCGTGACGGTGGCGCCGTAGCAGGGCGGGCCGGCTATTCCCCTTCGAACAGCGCGGTGGTGATGTAGCGCTCGGCGAACGAGGGGATGATGACGACGATCAGCTTTCCCGCGTTCTCCGGGCGGCGCGCCAGCTTCAGCGCCGCCGCCAGGGCCGCGCCGGAGGAAATGCCGCCGGGAATCCCCTCGCTGCGCGCCATGCGGCGGGAGGCGGCAAAGCTCTCCTCGTTGGACACCTGAACGATCTCGTCGGCAAGGTTGAGGTCAAGGATCTCCGGCTTGAAGCCGGCGCCGATACCCTGGAGCGGGTGCGGCCCAGGATTGCCGCCGGACAGCACGGCGCTGGCTTGCGGTTCCACCGCCACCATGCGCAGGCCGGGCTTTCTTGCCTTCAGCGCCTGACCGATGCCGGTCAGCGTGCCGCCGGTGCCGATGCCGGACACCACGATGTCCACGGCCCCGGCGGTGTCGTACCAGATTTCCTCGGCCGTGGTCTCGCGGTGGATTTTCGGGTTGGCCGGGTTGCCGAACTGGTTCGGCATCACGGCCCCCGGCGTTGCCGCCAGCAACTCGTTGGCGCGCGCGATGGCCCCGTTCATGCCCCGCTCGCGCGGGGTCAGCACCACCTCGGCGCCGAGATGGGCGAGCATCTTCCGACGCTCAATGGAAACGCTTTCGGGCATGGTGAGAATGAGCTTGTAGCCGCGCGAGGCGGCCATGAACGCGAGGCCGATGCCGGTGTTGCCCGATGTCGGCTCGATCAGCGTGCCGCCCGGCAACAGCGTGCCTTCCTCCTCCAGCGCCAGGACCATGGCGACGCCGATGCGGTCCTTGACGCTCGCGATCGGATTGAAGAATTCGAGCTTGAGGACAACGTCCGCCTTCAGTCCGTCCTCCGCCGCGATGTGCGGAATGCGCACCAGGGGCGTGTTGCCGATGGTCTCGGCGATGCTGTCATAGATGCGGCCGCGCAGCGGGCGGTCGAACGTCAGCGGCTTGTGCGATGCTTGGCTCATGGCGGTCCCATTACGCGAAATTTTTGTGGTTCTTATGAGTATGGCGATAAATCACGCCATCTCAAGGCCGTTCTGGCCGGCGCCGCTCAGCGTTTCGGCGCGAGTGCCAGCAGGCAGAGAATCTCGAACATCATCTGCGCCCCGACCTGGGCCGTGACCGTGGTCGCGTCGTATTGCGGCGCCACCTCCACCACGTCGCCGCCGACGATGTCCAGGCCGGCGAGGCCACGCAGGATGCGCTGGCCCTCGCGCGGGGTCAGGCCG
>JAKBCB010000282.1 GCA_021808185.1 Pseudomonadota bacterium | reverse complement strand
CCTCGGCAGCACGCTGGGCCTGTCGCTGTGCCTGCGCCTGCTCGCGCTGGTGGATCTGCTCGCGCATGCGCGCTGGGCCGCCAAACTGTTCGCCGTGCGGCGCGACGGGGCGGAGATCGACCCCGCCCTGCTGCATGCCGCCGCCACGCTGCCATTGACGCGCGAGGCGCGGCTGGACGAAATCCGCGTCCGGGCGAGCCTCACGCGGACCCGCCTGCCTGCCCCCCAACACAGCGCCGAACCCGTGCCGCGCGGCGGCCGGACCGCGCCCGGAGCCACGATATGACCGCCGCCCTTCGCGCGCAGCCCCTGGCCGCGCTGCTGCTGACCCTCGCCCTGCTGGGCCCCGGCTGCGCGCGGCCCAGCCCGCAGTCCCAGGCCAACGCCGCCGAGCGCGCCGCCTGCCAGCGCCACGCGGACGAAGTGTACAACATGCGCCATCCGGACGCGGTGTACAAGGCGGACAATTACGCCACGTCGCGCATGGATGCGCCCTTTGCCGGCCAGGGCCTCGGGGGCGTCATGACGCACGGGCTCAGTGGCCAATATCAGCGCGATCAACTGCTCAACGACTGCCTGCAGGGCGGCAACGGCACGGTCGGCGCCGCGCCCGAGGCGCCGACGCCAGAGGAAAGCGGCCCCGCGCAGCCCTGAACGCGACAGCCGCGCCCCAAGCCCCGCCATGCCGGCGGGCGCGCCTGCTTGTCGCGAGATCGGCCGCGCCGTACAAGCCCGGCCGTCACTTCAGTTGGGGCGCTCCGCATGAGCAAGATTATCCGCACCGAACCGAACCCGGTTCTGGCCAAGGCCGTTGAATATCACGGCTTCGTCTACGTCCAGGGCTGCACCGCGCAGACGCTGTCGAAGGACGTGGTCGGCCAGACCGAGGAAGTGCTGGCCCAGATCGATGAGATCCTGGAAACCCATGGTACCGACAAGACACGGCTGCTACAGGCCCAAATCTGGTTGAAGGACATCCGCGACCGCGAGGCGATGAACAAGATCTGGTCGGCATGGCTGCCGCCGGGCGCGGCACCGGCGCGAGCATGTGTGCAAGCGCACATGGCCGATGCTCGCCATCTGGTCGAGATCATGGTCACGGCTTGTAAGTGAATGTTGAATCTGGTCTGTGGCGAATCGCCTGTTGTTGATTCGCCACAGACCAGATGTTTTTGGGACACATTCAGAAATCTCACGTGATCTTAGGTATTTTTCCCTAATCTGACAGTTTGTCCACAGGGCGGTTTTACCAATCTGCATGACTGGCGTGCGCAGCGCGCCTTTCTCGGGTTGTCAGTCAGCAAATCCCGCTGCTAACGGCATTCGTGAGACTTGAAGACGATAAGGGAATGCGGGGCATGACGGCAAAGTGGCGCGGCACAATCGTGCTTGCGGTGGGGGCAATATTTGCTATCTCGCCATTGTTCCTATCAGCGACCGCCCACGCCTCCACTGAGACCAACAAGCACCGCATCAGCCATTCCACCCACGCCGCGCATGTTGTTCGCGTCAGCACCAGCGACACTCTCAAACATTCGCTCAGCAAGTCCGGCAAGGCCCGTTATGCCCGCGGCGGCGGTGGCATCTCCTGCGTGCCGTTCGCCCGCGCCGCTTCCGGTATCGAGCTGAAGGGCAACGCGGCCAACTGGTGGGACGCCGCCAACGGCGTGTACGAGCGCGGCAGCCGGCCGGAGCCGGGCAGCGTGCTGAATTTCCGCGCCAACGGCCACATGCGCCTCGGCCATGTCGCCGTGGTGACCAACGTGGTCGGCGACCGCGAGATCGAGATCGACCACGCCAACTGGAATGGCCCCGGGGCCAGCAAGGGCGGTGTCTCGCGCGGTATACGCGTGCAGGATGTCTCGGCCAACAATGACTGGTCGGCGGTGCGTGTCGCCCTCGGTCATTCCGGCGACTATGGCAGCGTCTATCCCACCTACGGCTTCATCTACGACCGGCCGGACAGCGGCCGCATGGTGGCCAACGCCCATTCCGGCACCGCCCCCTCCGGCGACCGCGCGATGCTGAACGAAGTGGCCGAAGCCCCGATGCCGCATGTGATCTACCCGAGCAGCCTGCCGGTGGACGCGCCCGACCACAGCCTGCGGTAACACCCGGCCGTTACAGCAAGCCCGCCGCCCCCAGCGCGCCGCCAGCAGCCAGCAGCCAGAGCGGGTGCAGCCGCGTCGCCAGCATCAGCACCGCCGTTGCCAGCGACACCAACAGCGTCCCCGCGTCGGTCGCCGCGGCTTGGCACAGCAGCACCCCAGCGGCCATCACCAGCCCCACCGTGACAGGCGTCAGCCCCGTCTGCACCACGCGCCGCCAGCGCGCCTCGCGAAACCGGTGCCACAGGCGCGAGACCGCGTAGGTCAGAATCCCGGACGGCACGATGAACGCGCCGGTGGCCACCGCCGCCCCGGACCAGCCCGCCGCCCGCCAGCCCACCAGCGTCACCACCAGCATGTTCGGTCCCGGCGCCGCCTGCGCCAGCGCGAACAGCGCGGCGAACTCGGACGGTCCCATCCAGCCCTGCGCCGCCACCCGCCGCTGCATCTCCGGCACCAGGGCGTTGGCGCCGCCGATGGCGAGCATGGACAACTCGGCGAACAGCGCGGCCAGCGCCGGTAGCGGGCCGGCGGCGACATCCGCGCTCATGCCTCCCGCCGGTTCAGCGCGATGCTGGCCGGCACCAACACGAGCAGCACCGGCAGCATCGGCAACCGCAGCAACGCCAGCGCCCCAAGCGCCACCGCCGCGACCAGCATCGCACGCGGCCGCGTGCGCAGCGGGCTGGCGATGCGCAGCGCGGTCGCCAGCACCAAGCCCGACGCCGCGGCGGCCAGCCCGGCAAACCCGTGCGCCACCGGCGCCACGTCGCGATAGCGCAGATACACCGCGCCAAGCGCGATCACGATACCGATGGGCGCGGCGAGCAGCCCGGCGATCGCCGCGAGCGCGCCCAGCGGCCCGTGCCAGCGCCCGCCGAGGGACACCGAGACATTGACGATGTTCGCCCCCGGCAGAAACTGGCAGAGCGAAAGCACGTCGTTGAACTCCGCGGGCGAGAGCCAGCGCCGCTGCTCCACGATCATGCGCCGCGCCAGCGGCAGCACGCCGCCGAAGCCGAGCACACCCACCATGAAGAAATTGCCGAACAGCGCGCCGAGGCGCGGCGGCGCGGAGAGACTCGATTCGGACGAATCATCTGGCATTCACCCAGAATAGGCGGCGCGTTGACCGCTGCCCATCCGGAGTGCGACACGGGCGCGCATGTGTGACCCATGGACCAGACGGCGCTTCGCCGGCTCGGCGGCGGCGCTGCTGCTCGCCGGGCGCACCGCGCGAGCGGCCACGCCGGGCGAGACCCTGCCGCTCGCCCAGGTCGTCGAGCTGACCGGCGCGCTCTCCCGCTCCGGCGACGCGTGGCGCAATGGCGTCGAACTCGCGGTGCAGGAGATCAACGCGGCGGGCGGGCTGCTCGGCAAGCTGCTGCAAGTGACCACGCACGACGCCCAATCCACCTCCGCCGGTGGGCACGCGGCGATGCGCGCGGCACTGGAGGCGGACCCGCTGGTCGTGCTCGGGCCGGCACGGTCCGACCCCGCGCGCGGCGCGCTTCTGGTGCCGCGCGGGCGGGGCACGCCGGTGATCCTGGGCGGCGGGGCCGCCGACCTGACGGGGCCGGCGCATCCGGCGACGTTCCGTGCCATCCCCTCGACCCAAGCGATGATGGCGCGTTTCGCGCTCTGGCTGCACGACGCGGGCAAGCCGGGCCGCATCGCCATTCTGTGGTCCGGCCACGACCCCTACCGCACCAGCCGCGACGCCTTCGTGCACGAGGCGCGCGCGCGCGGCTTGGAGATCGCCGCCGAATGGGTCACGCCCGGCACCGATCCGGCCGCCGACACCTCCCGCCTGCTGAAAGCCGCCCCCGACTCGCTGCTGCTGCTGGTGCCCGAGGACATCGCCGGGCGGGCCATGGCCGAGGTCGCGCGGCAGGCAGCACCGGTGCGACTACTCGGCGGCGCGTCGCTGCTCGACCCGCGCGCGCTGGCCCTGGCGGGCGCGGCGGCGGAGGGGGCGCGGGCGCATGTGCTGCTGTCGCCGGACCAGGACGCCGGCGGCTTCCCCGCCCGCTACGCCGCCGCCAACAAACAGCCGCCAAGGGAGCAGGCGCTGGCCGGCTACCTCGCCGTCGGCATGGTCAAGGCCGCACTGGAGAAAGCCGGCACCGCCGACCCGCGCGCGCTGGCCGAGGCGCTGCGGGACCTCTCGGTGACGGCGGCGGACCAGCCGATGCTGCTGGGCGATTGCACCTGGAATGCCAACGGCGACCCGGATCGGCAGAGCTTCGTGGTCGAAGTGCGCGACGGGTCGCCGCACACCGTGACGGCGCTGCGGGACGCGGGACAAGCCAAGTAAGCCCTTAGACCCCAATACCCAGGAAATGGGATCAAAGGGGCTGGCCCCTTTGCGGGTCCAGGGCAGCGCCCTGGCCTTGCTTACCGATTTCGCGTCACCAGCCGCCCGGCCCGCGCCGCGGTGGCGCCCGCGCCCCAGACATAGGCGCTTTGTCCGTTCACCCAGGTTTCCAGAATGCCATCGGCGGGGCGGATCGGCGCGTCGAAATCGGCGGTGTCGCGCACCGTGGCCGGATCGAACAGCACGAGATCGGCGTAAGCGCCTTCGCGCACCGCGCCGCGATCCTTCAGGCCGAACACGTCGGCGGTGCGGCCCGTCATTTTGTGGACGGCGGTTTCCATGCTGAACAGGCCGAGATCGCGCGCGTAGTGGCCCAGCACGCGCGGAAACGTGCCCCACAGGCGCGGATGCGGAAACGCATCGTGCGGCAGGCCGTCCGAGCCGATCATGCTGCGCTCGTGCACCATGATGCGACGCACATCGGCTTCGTCCATCTGGAAGAACACGCCGCCGGCCGGCACCAGGCGCCTTCCCGCTTCCTTGAGATCCACGCCCCATTCCTTCGCGATGTCCGCAAGCCAGCGGCCCTGCATCTCGGGGTGCGGGATCGACCAGGTGATGCGCGTCGGCACGTCCTCGCGCAGTCGCTCCACCATCAGCACCGTGGAGCCCGCCACGTAGGGATAGACGTCGAAATCGACTTTCTGCGTGCGCGCGCCGCGCTCGATCGCCGGCAGGGTCTCGGCCGAGCGGCCGAAATTCTCCGGCTGCGCGCATTTGTGGTGGCTGATGACGACCGGGGCATCCACCGCACGGCCAATCCGCAGGGTCTCCTCGATCGAGAGCAGCACATCGCGCATCTCGTCGCGCATATGCGTGACATACAGGCCGCCCGCCGCACGCAGCGCCTCGGCCACGGCAATCACTTCCTCGGTCGGCGCGCAATTATTGGCCGGATAGTACAGGCCGGTGGAGAAGCCGGACGCGCCCTGCGCCAGCGATTCCGCGAGGCGCCTGCGC
>JAKBCB010000281.1 GCA_021808185.1 Pseudomonadota bacterium | reverse complement strand
TTGCCGCCTCGCCGCCGGCGGTGGAGTCGGACAGGTTCATGGTGGTCTCGGCGCACCGGCTTGCCTCCGAGGCCGGGGCCGCGATGCTGCGCGCGGGCGGCAACGCCGTGGATGCGGCGGTGGCGATGGGCTACGCCGAGGCGGTGGTGAACCCGTGCTGCGGCAATATCGGCGGCGGCGGCTTCATGGTCGCCCACCTCGCCGACGGCCGCGACGTGTTCCTGAATTTCCGCGAGACCGCGCCGGCCGCCGCGAGCGCCGGGATGTACCTCGATCCCGCGGGCAACGTCGAGGAAGATGCAAGCATCATCGGCTGGCGCGCCGCCGCCGTGCCGGGGACGGTACTGGGGCTCGACACCGCCCTCTCGCACTACGGCACGATGCCCCGCGCGGCGGTCATGGCGCCGGCGATCCGCCTCGCGCGCGAGGGGTTCGTGCTGACCCGCGCCGACACGGATTTGCTGGATTTCCCGCTGCTGGGCGCCGACCCCGTCGCGCGCGCGGTATTCCGCCACGCCGACGGCAGCCGGTTGCAGCCGGGCGAGCGGCTGGTGCAACCCGCGCTGGCCGACACCCTGGCCGCCATCGCCGCGCACGGGCCGGACGCGTTCTATCGCGGCCGCATTCCCGAAGCCGTCGAGGCCGCCGCGCGCGCTGGCGGCGGCATCCTCACGGCGGCGGATTTTTCCGGCTATGCAGTGACCGAGGCCGCGCCCGTCCGCTGCACCTATCGCGGCTACGACATCGTCTCCGCCCCGCCGCCTTCCTCCGGCGGAACGACGCTGTGCGAGATCCTCAACGTGCTGGAGGGGTTCGACCTGCACGCGATGGGGTTCCATTCCGCTGCGTCCGTCCACGTCATGGCCGAGGCGATGCGGCACGCCTACCTGGACCGCAACACGCTGCTCGGCGACCCCGCGTTCGTGCACGACCCGCTGGAACGCCTGCTCTCGAAGGACTATGCCGCCAGCATCCGCGCCCGGATCGGCCCACGCGCCACGCCGTCGGCCGAGCTGGCGGGCACGCCGCCGCACGAACGCGCCGAGACCACGCATTATTCGGTGATGGACGCGGCCGGCAACGCGGTGGCCGTCACCTACACGGTCAACGGGTTGTTCGGCGCCGGCGTCATGGCGCCCGGCACCGGCTTCCTGCTCAACGACGAGATGGACGATTTCACCGCCAAGCCCGGTGCGCCCAACATGTTCGGGCTGGTGCAGGGCGCGGCCAACGCCATCGCCCCCGGCAAGCGCCCGCTATCCTCGATGGCGCCGACCATCGTGCTGCGGGACGGGCATGTGGCGATGGTGCTGGGCTCGCCCGGCGGCTCGCGCATCATCACCATCACGCTGGAAACCGCGCTGAACCTGATCGACCACGGCATGACCCCGCAGGAAGCGGTGGATGCACCGCGCCTGCACCTGCAATGGGAGCCGGACACGCTGTACGCCGAGCCGTTCGCGCTGTCGCCCGACACGGCCTCGCTGCTGCGCGGCATGGGCTATCGCATCACGGAGCAGCCGCCCTGGGGCTCGGCGGAAGTCATCGTGGCCGGCCCGGGTGGCCACCTGTTCGGCGCCAGCGACCCGCGCCGGCCGGCCGGGGCGGCGATCGGGGAATAGCCCTGGCGTAACGCCGTCTCAACCCGCGCGACATAGCCTGCCGCGATGGGACAAATCGGGCAGGCCGTCACGCTGCTGGAAAATGGCGATGCTGCCTCCGCCGCGCGCCTCTGCCGCGCGCTGCTGGCGGCCGATCCCCGCTGCGGGGCGGCGCAGGTGCTGCTGGCCTGCGCGCTGCTGGCCTTGGGGGCCGACTGGCCCGGCGCGCTGGCGGCGGCGGACGCGGCGCTGGAGCTGGTGCCATCGGCGGCGCCAGCGCATTTCGTGCGCGGCACCGCGCTGCACGCGCTCGGCCGGGCGGCAGACGCCGTGGCGGCGCTGCGCGCAGCCATCGCCCTCGCCCCCGAGGATGCCGGCGCGTGGCTCAATCTGGGCAACGCGCTGGCCAGCCTCGACCGGCTGGAGGCCGCCGAGGCCGCCCTGCGCCGCGCCTGCGCGCTCGCCCCGGATGCCGCCGCCCATGCCAGCCTCGGCACCGTGCTGGTGCAACGCCTGCGCCTGCCGGAAGCAATCGACGCCTACCGGGCGGCGCTGCGGCTGAACCCGGATTTCGGGCCGGCGCGCTGGGATCTCGGCTTCGCCGAGCTGCTCGCCGGGGATTTCGCCGCCGGATGGGCCGACATGCGCGCGCGCAAGCCGGAGGAGAACGCCGCCCTGGCGGCGCGCGGGGTCAGGGGGGCCGAATGGGACGGCATGGCGCCGGCCGGGCGCACGCTGCTCGTCTGCTCCGCGCAGGGGCTTGGCGATGCCATCCAGTTCGCGCGCTACCTGCCGCTGCTGGCCGGGCGCGGCGCCCGCGTGCTGCTGGCCTGCGACGCGCGGCTGGCGCCGCTGCTGCGCCGGATGGCCGGCGTGGCCGCCGTGGTCGCCCCAGGCGAGCCGCTGCCGCCGCACGATGCCTGGGTGGCTCTGTCGAGCCTGCCGCGCCTGTTCGCCACCGACGCGGGCAGCGTCCCGGCCGCCGCCGCCTATCTCGCGGCCGACCCGGCGGCGGTGGCGGCATGGCGCGCGTTGCTGCCGGCGGGGCGGCCGGGCGTTGGGCTGGTCTGGGCCGGCAACCCCGCGCACGCCAACGACCCGCGCCGCTCGATGCCGCAAGCAGCCCTGGCGCCGCTGCTGGCGGTATCCGGTATCGCCTGGGTCAGCCTGCAACAGGGCGGCGCGGCCCCACCCGGTGTCGTGGACTGGGCACCCCGCCTGACCGATTTCTCCGCCAGCGCCGCCGCGGTGGCGGCGCTCGATCTCGTCATCACCGTCGATACCGCCACGGCGCATCTGGCCGGGGCGCTCGGCCGGCCCGCCTGGGTGGCGCTGCCCTGGGCGCCGGATTGGCGCTGGCAACTCGGCCGCGTCGATTCGCCCTGGTATGCGTCGTTGCGGCTGTTTCGCCAACCCCGCCCCGGCGACTGGAACGGCGTTGCCGAAGCCCTAGCCACCGCGCTGTCCGGCTGCGTCAGTCCCAGTCCATCGGCCAGCCGGCCTTGACGATGCGCACGTCCTTCGGCAGCGCCGCGATCGCGGCGCGGTCGGCATCGTCCAGCGTGACATTCAGCGCATCGAGATTGGTCTGCTGGCTCGCGGCCCGCGCCGCTTTCGGGATGGCCGCGACGCCGTCCTGATCGAGCAGCCATTTCAACGCCACCTGCTCGACCGTCGCGCCATGCTTCTCCGCGATGCGCTGCACCGCCGGGTGCCTGGCCAGTTCCCCCCGCGCCAGCGGCGCATAGGCGGTCACGGCGATGCCGTGTGCCCGCGCGTAGGCCAGCACCTTGGACTGGTCGAGCAGCACATGGTACTCGACCTGATTGCAGGCGATCGGCGCGCCCACCTCCTCCACCGCCCGGCGCATCAAGGCGACGGTGAAGTTCGACACACCGATGGCGCGCGCCAGCCCGTCATCCTTCAGGCGGACCAGCGTTTCCAGTGTCTTCGGCAGGTCGGTGTCCGGGCGCGGCCAGTGCAGCAGGAACAGGTCCACATAGCCGGTACGCAGGCTCGCCAGACTGGCCTCCAGCGAGCGGCGCATCGCGTCCGGCGCGAAATTGTCCGGCCAGACCTTCGTCGTGACGTGGATGTCCGCGCGCGCGACCGGGGTTTGCGCCAGCGCGGCACCGACCTCGGCCTCGTTGCCGTACATCGCCGCCGTGTCGATGTGGCGATAGCCGAGTGCCAGCGCGCTCAGCACCGCCCCGGTGCACTCCTCCCCGCGCATCGGCCAGGTGCCGAGGCCCAGTTTGGGCATGTTCAATCCATGGGTGGTGATGCGCTGCATGGCGCGGCCCTCAGCGTTTGGAGAAATCGACGACAGCGGCAAAGCCGGTTTCGGTGCCGAAGGCCAGCCGCGTGCCATCCGCGCTCCAGGCCATCGCCGAGACCGGGCCGCGCCCGGTGCCCGCGACCGGCAGGATGCGCGAGGACGGGATGTCCGCCAGCACCACCAGCCCGTCCGAGAACCCGCCCGCCACCGCTTCCTGCTGCGGGTGGCTGGCGACGTAGCTGCACATCGCCGCATCCCCGCCGGCCAGTTCGATCGGCGCCTTGCCCGTCGGCCCGCCGCCGATGAACGGCCAGAGCACGATGGATTCCGCGCCCGAGGTGGCGAGCCATTTGCCGCCCTTGGTGAAGCTCATGGCCGCCGTCTTGGCCGGATAGCCGCTCATGCGCATGTGCGAGGCGTCCGACAGGCGCCAGCCATGCAGCGCGTTCTCCTGCATCGATGTCACCACGCAATCCCCGTCCGGCGAGAGTACGATGCCGGTGTGGCTGCCCTTCCATTCCAGCAGCCGCGCGTTGTCGGTCTTGGACGCGACGTACCACAGGCTGGCACCGTTGTAGTGGCTGGCGGCGATGCGCTTGCCCTTGGTGTCGAAGGTCAGCCCCGTCACGGACGAGGGATGCGTGAGGGTCTTGAGCTTCCTGCCCGCGCCGTCGAACAGATGCACATGCTTGCCCACCGAGCACGCCAGCAGCGCCGCCTTGCCGTCGGAAAAGCTGGCAACGTGGTCCACCCACTTCATGCCGTAGGTTTCGATGGGGGTGACGCCGCCATCGGCGCCGATGCGCGCGAAGCGGCCATCGTCGCCGCCCGAGACGAAACCCGCCGCCCCGGCATCGGGGGCGAGCGACAGCACCGCGCCGTCATGCGCGGCCACGGCGCGCCAGTCCGCACCGTCGAACAGCCGCACCGTGCCGTCGCCGAGCGCGAAGGCGGCGGTCCGCCCGGCGCGGTCGAAGGCGGCGGCGACGACGAAGGCGCCGAAATCGGCCTTGATGCCGCGCGTTTCGAGAAGGTGGTCGGCGGAGGCGGTCTGGCTCATGGCGGGCAGGTCCGGGGCTGAAGATCCCTACACCTGCCCGTCGCGGGCGTCGCGGACAAGGGGCGACGCATGGTCGCGGTCATCTCGGCCGGCGGGCAGCCGGGCTATTTCGCCACCGTGCTCTCGAACCCGCGCCGCAGTTGCGGGCGGTTGAGGTTGCGGCCGATGAACACCAGACGGCTGACGCGCTTCTCACCGTCCTTCCAGGGACCGATGAAATCGCCGTCCGCCATCATGTGCACCGCCTGGAAGGCGAAGCGCCGGTCCTCGCCGGCATAGGACAGAATGCCCTTGGTGCGCAGCAGATCCTGGCCCTTCTCGGCCAGCACCACGCCGATCCAGGCGTTGAACTTCTCCGGGTCGATGGGGGCCTCGACCTCGAAGCTCATCGAGGCGATGTCCTCGTTGTGCTCGTGCTCGTCATGCGTGAGGAAGTCGGGGACGCGATCCAGCACGCGCTGGAGGTCGAAGGCATGCTGTTCCAGCAGTTCCGTCACCGGCACGTTG
>JAKBCB010000280.1 GCA_021808185.1 Pseudomonadota bacterium | reverse complement strand
GGTCCATCGCCACGACCAGGGCCTTCTCACCCAGTTTCATCCGGCTCATCGCTTTCTCCCTTGTCGCGCGGCACTTGGAACGGCCAGCTACCACCGCAGTCGCACGGAACCCGCGCGCCGGGCAAGGGCCGGGCGCACGGCCACGGCATACGTTTGCGCGCCGGGCGGCGGGCCGGTATGAGCGTGCCGAAGCAGCAAGCGTGGCGGAGCGGAAATGGAGATGGTCAACGCGCCGCTCGCGCGCGCGGCGGCACGGGTGCTCGGGGCCGGCCTGCTGGCCCTCGCCCTCGCCGCCACCCCGGCCCGCGCGATCTCTTGGCGGCCGGCCGAGAGCGACCCGACGCTTGCATTCTCCCCCGCCTTCGCCGTCGCGCTGACCCTGGGGAGCGAGGTCGTGCTCGGCATCGCGGTGGCCCCAGGCATCGACCCCGGCGCGGCGCTGACCGACAAGGTGGCCATGGCGAGCGCGGACACGCTGCGCGATCGCGATGAGAACGCGCTGTTCGGCACGGCGCTGCGCGCGCTCTCGCCCGACGCGTCGGCCTACGACGCCGGGGGCGGCGAGCACGAGACGGGCTTGCCCTGGTTCGAGCTGGTCTCCACCCTCTCGTCCTCCTGCGCCGCCTGCGTGGGAACGAACCAGACCACGTTCAAGCTCGACCTGCTGAAAAGCCTCGGTCTGCTCCCGACGCTGACCGACGAGGAGTAGCCGGGTCAGCCGGCGATCCGCCGGTCCTGCCAGTCGCCGAGCGGCAGCAGCAGTTGCGGCACGAAGCGCGCGAGCGCGCGGGCACGGATCGGCCGTGGCCCGGTGATCGGCAGCGGCAGGGCCGCCGCGTCGCCCGTGCGCAGATAGGCCGCGAGTTCGGGGCCGAGCATGGTGTTCATCACGAGCCCCCGCCCATTGCACGCCGTCACCGCGAGCCAGCCGGGTGCCGGGGCAATGACGCGCGGCAGGAAATCCCCGGTCAGCGCCGCGCGGCCGCGCCAGACATGGGTGAAGCGGACCGGCGCCAGCGCGGGAAACACCTGCTCCAGCCGGCGCGCGAGCTTTCGCGGCAAGCGGTCCATCGCGCCCGTGTGCAGCGCCGCCATGCCGCCGGTGACAAGGCGGCCGGATGCCGTCCAGCGGCAGGCGAGCAGGTTGTTGCGGGTGTCGGAAAACGCCTCGTTGCCCGGCAGCACCGCCGCGCGCACGCTCGCCGGGGCGACATCGGTGGCGAGCTGATAGACGATCAGCGGCACGCTCGCTTCCGCCAGCGCCCCACCGACCGGCCCAGGCACGCCCGGCGGCGTGGTGTTGGTGCATTGCAGCACGGCGGACGCCGCCAGCGTCCCCCGCGCCGTGCGCAGCCGCCAGAGGCCATCGTTGCGTTGCGCGCCGAGCACGGGCGAGGCCTCGTGCAGCACCGCGCCAGCGGCCACGGCGGCGCGGGCGAGGCCGCGCGTGTAGGCGAGCGGATCGAGATGCCCGCCCGAGGGGTCGAACAGCGCGCCATGGAATTGCGTGCTGCCGAGCCGCGCCCGGGCCTCCGCCGCGTCGAGCCAGACGCAGCGGGCGCCCGCCGCCTGCCACGCCGCCACCCGTGCTTGCACGCGCGGCGCCAGCACCGCCGCGTGCGCCGGGTTGAGCCAGCCGGATCGCACAGCATCGCACGCGATGCCGTGGCGACGGATCAGCGCGAACAGGTCGTCCGCCCCGCCAGCCAGCAGCGCGAGCAGCCGCGCCGCCCGCGCCCCGCCCAACCTGGCCCGCACGTCGTCGGGGCCGATGCGGGGCAGGCTCGGCACCACCAGCCCGCCGTTGCGCCCGGACGCGCCCGCGCCGACCGTCGCCGCCTCCAGCACCGTCACGCGCACCCCGGACCCGGCCAGCGCCAGCGCCGTCGAGAGGCCGAGGATGCCCGCGCCGATAATGGCGACATCGCACGCCCCCTCACCCGCCAGCGGCGGCGCGGGCGGGAGGGGGGCGGCCGTTGCCTCCCAGAAAATCACTTCACGGCGATCTGGGCGCGGATCTTGTCCACGTCGGCGGTGGAAAGCTGGCCCTTGGTGACGACCTTGCCGTCCGCGATCTGCCATTCGCGGAACGGGCCGGTGATGTCGCCGAACTTGTCGAAGCTGATCGGGCCGATCACGCCGACGTAGCGGATCGGCTTGCCTTCCTTGATGAGTGCCAGCGCCTGCTTGAACCCCTCCGGCCCGGCGGTGACAACGGTGCCGTTCGGATCGGTGACTTTGTAAATGCCGTCGCGGATCGCGGCACTCGTCGCGGCCCCGCCGGCGGCCACCGCGAGGCCCACCAGCGCGCCCGCGTCGTACGCCTGCACCGCAGCCGGCGAGCCGGGATCGAGGTTCGAGAACGCCTTGTAGCTGGCGTTGAAATACGCCGTGCTCTTGCTGTCCTCGGTGCCGGAGGAGGTGCCGTACGCCTCGTTGAGATACTTCGCGCCGACGGCGGAGATGAAATCGCCGCTGTTCATGCCGTCATTGAGCAGGAACTTGCGCGGCCCGCCCTTCGAGATCCAGGCGCGCGCGATGGTGGCGCCATCGACCGGATAGCTGATGAGATACAGCCCGTCCGGATCGCCGGACAGTGCCGAGGTCACTTCGGCGTCGTAGTTCGCGGCCTTCTCGTTGTACGGCGTGTCGGAGGTGATGGTGCCGCCGAGCGCCTTGTACGCGGCCGAGAACTCCTTCGTCATGTTCACGCCGAAATCGTTGTTGACGTGGATGACGGCGAGTTTCTTCAGCCCGAGATCGAGCGCGTATTTCGCGGCGGCAACCCCTTGCAGCGCGTCCGAGGTGATGGTGCGGAAGAAGATGCCGTTTGTCTTGCCCTCGCGCCCCAGCGCCGTGAGCGTCGGCGAGGACGAGGCGGGGGACACCTGCACGACCCTGGCCGGCGCGGTCACGGCGGTGAGGATCGGGATGGAGACCGAGGAGATGATGCCGCCGATGACGGCGGGCACATGGCCGATCTCCACGAGCTGTTTGGCGGCATCGACGGCCACCGTGCCCTGGCTCTGCGAATCCCGCGTGTCCGCGACAAGCGCGCAGCCGAGCACGCCGCCGGCCTGGTTGATGTCGCGGAATGCCATCTCCACCGACTTCGCGCCAGCCTGACCGTATGGCCCGGCGGGGCCGGTGAGTTCCATCACCACGCCGATGGTGACTTTGCATTCGGCAAATGCCGGGGCGGCGAGCAGCGCGGAGAGCGCCGCGCCCAGGAGAAGGTGTTTTGTCATGTTGTTGGCCCCCTGTTGGATCTGTTCAAGCGCACCGAGCCCCTCCCGCAAGGAAAGGGGGATGATCGCGTTTCACGCATCGCCCAGATTGTATTTCATGATGCGCCCGTGCCGGCCGCCGCGGTCGCGTTCCAGTGTGTACACGTCGCCCGCCAGCGCGTGGCGCTGCGCCAGGATCTCGGCGAGAGCGTTGTTATCCTCGGCATCGAGAGTGAAGCCGAACAGGCCGACATGCTCGGCCAGATGCGCGCGCGATCGCACACCGACGATCACCGCCGCGACATGCGGCAGACCGAGCACATACCGGCTGGCGACAGTGCCGATGGAACAGCCGTGCCTGGCGCCGATGCGCTGTAGCACCCGCAGCAGCGCCTGGAACCAGTCCCAGCCGCCAGCATCCTCGATAATCAGCTTGTATTTGGTCAGCGAGCGGTTGCCGAGCGGTTCGTGAGGTTCCGGCTGGCCGAGCCACCGCTCGCTGAGAAAGCCGCCCGCGACGGTGCCGTAGCAGAGCAGCTTCATGCCGCCCCGCGCGCACAGCGCGGACATCGCGCGCGCGGGGCGGTCATCCAGCAGCGAGTATTGCACCTGCATGGAGGCGATGGGCACGCCCGCCGCGATCATCGCCTCGGTGTGCGCGGCATCGAAATTCGTGCCGCCGATCAGGTCGATCTTTCCCGCCGCCTGCAAGTCGCGCAGCCACAGCGCGGTGCGGACGGCGTTCATGATGTCGTAGTCCCACCAATGGAACTGCACGAGATCCAGCCGCTCCTGTCCCAGCCGTTGCAGCGAGCGGTCGATGATGCGGGTGACGTGCGCGCGGGTGATACGGCCGAGTATCTCCAGATCGGGGACAAATTTGGTGTGGACCTTGATGCGCGCCTTCTGTTCCGCCGGCAGCGCGCGGCGGAATGCGCCGATCAGATCCTCGACGCCGGTATAGATGTCGGCGCAGTCGAAGGTGGTCAGGCCCGCATCGACATAGGCGGCCATGTCGGCCAGCGCCGTCGATGTCTCGACCGGCCCGTGCCCGCCGGCCAGTTGCCAGCCGCCCTTGATGAGCCGGGCGATTCGGTAGCCGGGACGCAGTTCAATGGTCTCGACGGTCATGGCGCCTCGGGGCGTCGAACGGCGGTGGTTTCGCCATGGCGGAAGCGGCGCAGGCCAAGACGGGAGATGCGTAGCCGCGTCGGGCAATTCGGGTCCGGGCAGGCGATATCGGTGTCGGTGGTCATCCAGTCGTTCGGATGCGTCGCGCGCTGCTTGGCGGCGAGCAGCGGCAGCACCGTGGCGAGGGAGTAGATCGAGAAGCCCTGGCCCGGCGGCAGGTGCAGCATCTCGCCGCGCAGTTCGAAGTGGTCGCCGGGTCTGGCGCCGCACAGCACGCGGGCGCCTTCGGGCACCACGACATCCACGCGCAGGTCATACAGATCGAAGAAATCGTCCGCCGCGCTCATGGTTCGGTGGCGCCGCCTTCCCGCCGCCGGATCATTCCGCGCGCTCGAACAGCAGGGTGCAGGCGCCGGACTGGCGGATGCGCGCGCAGGCGGCGGCGAGCGCCGGCACGTCCGCGATGCGCGCAACGATGCTGCCCGGCTGCCAGCCGATCGGGAAGAACAGCCGCGCGCCGGGGCCGTAGAAGATGCCGATGTCGAACACCGGCGCGGGGCCGCCGCCCCAGACACGCGGGGCCAGGAAGGTCAGCACGATGTCGCCGGGCTGCGGCATCACCGTCGCATGTTCCAGCGGCAGGCCGGCGGCGCGCTGCGCCGCGCTCAGGTCGGCGTCCGGGATCGGCGCGGAGATTTCGGGGCCAGTCCACATCGCGTGGATGGCGGGGATTTGGCGCGGAACGGAAAGGAAATCCCACAGGAACGCGGCATTGGCGGGGGCGCGGTCGTCCAGGAGGCCGGCCGTGACCGACAGGGCCGCACGATCCTCGCGCAGTCGGATGGTTCGCAACGTCCGGCCTCCTGTTGGCGTTTCGCCGGATCGTGCATACCGTCATCCGTCATGCAACCGCAAACCTGAGCCGATGCTGGAACTGATCGATGTCTCGCGCGGGTTCGGCGGCACGCTCGCGGTGGATCGCGTGTCCCTGCGGGTCGCGGCGGGGCGGATCACCGGGCTGATCGGCCCCAACGGGGCGGGCAAGACCACACTGTTCAACGTCATCGCCGGCAGCCTCGCCCCCAGCGCCGGGCGGGTGGTGCTGGAGGGGCGCGACATCGGCGCGGCACCCGCG
>JAKBCB010000279.1 GCA_021808185.1 Pseudomonadota bacterium | reverse complement strand
TATGCGGGGATGCGCGCCGGCGGGCGGACCTATGTGATGGAGCTGCGGCCGTGGATCTGGCTGCTCTCGCACCGCAAGGATTGCCGGATTTTCCAGAACCAGACCGTCTATGACATCATCACCACCGTCTGCAAGGACGCCGGCTTCACCGATATCGAGGACAACCGCAAAGGCTCGCCCAAGGCCGGCAGTCAGACGCTGGAATACTGCGTGCAGTATGACGAAACCTCGATGGACTTCATCGCCAGGCTGATGGAAGAATACGGGATCTACTATTACTACAAGCATGCCGACGGCAAGCACACGATCGTCTTTGCGGATGATCCGTCGTCGCACGACTCGATCGGCGCGGCGCTGCCTTTCATGCTGCGGCAGACCGGATCGCGCGCGGTGCAGGATCATCTGTGGCAGTGGTCGTCGGAGCTCTCGGTGCAGTCGGGCAAGGTTACGTATAGCGACTATAATTTCGAGACCTCGACGGTGCCGTTGGGTACCTCCAGCGGGGCCGGACCGGCGGCGTATAAATACGGGGATTTCGAGCTGTTCGATTTCCCGGGCCGTTATCTGACCGTCTCGGACGGCACGCCGCTCGCCGATGTGCGATTGCAGGGGCTGGCCTGGCAGGAGCTTGTCAAGTTCGGCACCAGCAACTCACGCAAGCTGACCACGGGATCCAAGTTCTCGATGACCGGCTTCTACGACGATGCCGAGGACAGCAGCTACGTGGCGATCGAGGCCACCTATGAGCTGAACCTGTCGGAGGCGAAGGCGTCCTCCGCCGGCGAAACCCGTCATGTCTTCACCGTCCGGTTCCAGGCGCTTGCCGACACCACGACCTTTCGCCTGCCGCGGCTGACGCCGCAGCCGCGCATTCATGGCGCGCAGACGGCGCGGGTGGTGACCACGCCGACCGGGGCGGCCACCGACGAGATCGTGACCGACGAATATGGCCGCATCCTGGTGCTGTTTCCCTGGGCGCGGCCGGATTCGCCGTCCACCCAGACGGAAGCGCAGCAGAACGCGCAGAAGGCGTCCTGCTGGATCCGGGTGGCGCAGCTCTGGGCCGGGGTGTCCTGGGGGGCGATGTTCATTCCGCGGGTCGGCATGGAGGTGGTGGTCACCTTCCTGGAAGGCGATCCGGACCGGCCGCTGGTGGTCGGTTGCGTCTATAACGACAAGCAGACCGTGCCCTATGCGCTGCCGGGCGAGAAGACCAAATCCACCATCAAGAGCAACTCGTCCGAAGGCGGCGGCGGGTTCAACGAGCTGCGGTTCGAGGACAAGAAGAACAGCGAGGAAGTCTATTTCCACGCCCAGAAGGACTACAACAAGGAAGTCCTGAACAACGAGACGGTGACCATCACCCAGAACACCACCACCACGGTGCAGAAGGGGAATCGCTCGGTCACCGTGTCCGAGGGTAACAACTCGCTCACGGTTTCGCAAGGGAACAATTCCACCACTGTTTCCCAGGGCAACGAGTCGCTTACTGTCTCGCAGGGCACCAGCACCACCAAGGTCTATGGCGATACCACGCTGAAGGTCGAATCCGGCGACCACAAGACCACGGTCGATCAAGGAGACAGCTCCCTGACGGTAACGCTCGGCGACCACAAGATCGAGGCCACCGCCGGCTCTTCCACCTACAAGACCGGCGCTTCCATCACGATCGACGCCGGCGACAGCATCACCATCAAGGCCGCCAACCAGATCACGATAAAGGTGGGGGACAGTTCGATCACGATCAGTTCGGACAGCATTTCCGTCTCTACCAGCAGCTTCTCGGTCAGCGGCCAGCAAAGCGTCTCGCTTTCGGTCGGCGGCAGCAGCCAGTCAATGTCGTCCTCCTCGATCGCCCTGACCTCTCCAGCCATCTCGCTGAATTAGGTTGATGTCCGACCTCACCACCCTGATCCGCCGCCCCCGCCCCGCGCCGCCACCCCCGGCGCTGCTGGAAGGGCTGCGGGCACTGGCCGAGCTGCCGGTGCGGCCCGAAGGCCCGCCGCCCAACGATCCGCGCCGCGCGATCGAGGCGATCATCGCCGAGCTCGACCGCATCATGGGCGAGATGATCGAGCGGATCCTCCACCACCCCGAGTATCAGGCGCTGGAGGCCACCTGGCGCGGCGCGCGGCTGCTGCTGGACGGTGCCGAGGGCGATCCTGCCGTGAAGATCCGGCTCTTCGACATCTCCAAGCGCGAGCTGGCACGCACCTTGCGCAAGTTCCGCGGCACCGCCTGGGACCAGAGCCCGTTGTTCCGCCGCATCTATGACGAGGAATTCGGGCAGTTCGGCGGGCAGCCCTTCGGCGTCCTGGTGGGCGACTATGCCTTCGACCACAGCGCGCCGGACGTCACCTTGCTGTCCGATATCGCGCGCATCGCCGCCGCCGCCCATGTGCCCTTCATCGCCGCCGCCGCCCCGAGTCTGATGCAGATGGACAGCTGGTCGGAACTGGCGAACCCGCGCGACATCTCCCGCCTGTTCCGCACCCCGGAATACACCGCCTGGCGGGCGCTGCGGCAGGCCGAGGACACGCGCTATATCGGCCTGTGCCTGCCACGTTTCCTGGCCCGCTTGCCCTATGGCTACCGCACCGAACCGGTCGATGCCTTCGCCTTCGAGGAGGAGGTGGACGGGCCGGACGACCGCAATTTCCTCTGGGCCAACCCCGCCTACGCGATGGCGAGCAATATCGCCCGGGCGTTCCGCCTCTATGGCTGGTGCGTGCGCATCCGCGGCATCGACGGCGGCGGACTGGTGCAGGGGCTGCCGGAGTATCATTTCCCCACCGCCGACGGGGACGCGGATCCCCGCTGCTCGGTGGAGATCGCGCTGTCGGAGCGGCGGGAATCCGAGCTCGCGGCCAATGGGCTGATCCCGCTGGTGCATCTACGCAACGGCGACGGAACGGCCTTCGTCGGTGCATCGTCGTTGCAGGAACCCGCGGTCTATGACGATCGGGACGCCACCGCCAATGCGACAATGTCGGCGCGGCTGCCTTATATCTTCGCCACCTGCCGGTTCGCGCATTATCTGAAATGCATGGTGCGCGACAAGATCGGCAGTGCGATGGACGGCCCGGCGATCGAGCGCTGGCTGCAGAGCTGGATCAACAGCTACGTGGACGGTTCGCCGCAGACCTCGTCGGACGAGCACAAGGCTTCGCATCCGCTGGCCGACGCCTCGATCAAGATCGAGTCGCGCCCCGATCAGCCGGGTACCTACGAAGCGAAGTTCTTCATTCGCCCACACTATCAGCTGGAGGCGTCCACGGCGACGGTGCGGCTGCTGTCGAAACTCGCGGGGCCGTCATGAACACGGGAGGATCCTATGCCTGACAACGACGCGACCGACATGTTGATGGCGGTGAAAGGGCACAATGGCGGCGCGCTGGCCGGCGAAGGGCTAAGCGCGCTCGATGCCAAGGACACAGATATGCTGTCCGGGTTCTCCGCCGGGTTTTTCGTTGAGATCCAGGACATCTCATTCGGAATCGGGGTCGAGGACAGCGAGAGCGCCTCGGGCCCGGGAAACGCGCTTCACAACATGCAGGAGAAGACGATCGAGACCCTGCAGGAAAACCTCCAGAAGGTGATGGAGGAGCAGGGCAACGGCAAGATGCCGAAGATGGGGGGCGGGCGGGGCAAAAGCAAGCAGTTCAAGAACTTCGTCGATTACGGCGAGGTCACCGACGCCGACGGCAATCCGGTCTATTCCACCGTGTTCGATCCGATCACCGTCACCCGTCAGATCGATCAGATGTCCCCGTTCATTCTTCTTAACTGCGCCAACCAGACGTCGATGCAAAGTATCGTTGTCGTGAAACGCAAATTCACCGGTCTCCTGACCAGCCACGAGGCGTATGTCCGATTGGAGTTCGGTGACTGCCTGATTACCGCCGTGGACTGGGACCATGGCGAAACTTTCACCGAGAAGATGAAGTTCGTCTATCGTACGCTCACCGTGAAATACCGTCCGCAAAAGAACGATGGTACATTGGACGCGGTCAAGACCATGACCTACTCGCTGGCGGCATCAACCTAGCGTACTCGCCAGCAGCTCGGCATCGCATCCTTGCGTGCAATGCCGGGCCAGGAACGGCGAACCGCCGAGCGAGGCCTGCATCCGCTCGGCGAAGCTCATCGCCAGCAACCCGGTGCCGGCGGCGGGATGCGTCTCCGGCACCTGCCATTGCAGCGCCGCCATCGCCTTCGCCTCCAGCGCCGCCTTCACCGAACCGGCGGTGACGAGCCCCGAGGGCTGCGGCGGCAGCTGCGGCAGCCGCTGCATGATCTCCGCCAGCGCCGTTTCGGGCGTCATGCCGGCGAGCTTCAGCCCCAGCTGCTCCGACACCTGGCGCAGCGCCAGGTTCAGCGAGGCCTGCACCTTCGCCGCCACCGCCGCATAACCCTGCTGCAACGGATTGCCGCCCAGGCTGGCGGTGAGACGCTTCACCGCCGACATGGCCGAGGACAGGGTGTTCATCACCGACGTCTCCTGCGCGGTCAGACTCGGGACCTTGACCTGGGTCAGGCTGCGCATGGCGACGGCGAGCCGCTCGGTATCGCCGGGGGCGATCCCCAGCTGGCGGGTGGCGGCGATCATCGGTGCCAGCTCGCGCAGGCGCTGCGCGAACGGCTCCCACAGCGCCATCGGCTGGCCGCCCGGGGTGGTGAATTGTTTCAGCTGCGCCGGGCTGGGGGCGAAGACCGGGCTGGACAGCGCGGTATGCACCGCCGTCACCGCGTCATTCAGCGTCGCCAGCCGCACCCAGGCGGTGGGCGAGAACCGTGCCACCACCGGGTTGCGGGCCAGCGCCGCGAGTCGTGCCTTCAGGGTGGCGAGCGCCGCCGAGAACGCCTTGGCCTGGGCCGGATGCAGCAGATCGAGCCCCAGCTGCGCCTGCGCCTGCGCGCGCAACTGCCCCAGCAGCGAAACGGTACCGCCTTGCAATGGCGTCATCTGCATCTGCGGCAGCGGGGTGCGCAGCCACTGCGGATCCGGGGTGAAGGCCGGCCCCGGAAGCTCGCGGCTGCCCAGCCATTGCCACAGCGCCTTGGCGATGTTTTCCCCGCGCAACCCGGTGCCAACCAGGGGCAGCGCCGGTGGAGCACCTGCGGTCACGCTAAGCCCGGCCGTGGCGGATGCCGAAACCGAAGCCGATACCCCACCCGTCGCGGCGGGTTGGGGGAACTGCGCCACGAACTGCTCGATCTGAGTCGCGGAAGCGTGGCAGAAGCAGACCAATCCCGCCTCCTCAATCCGCTCCCGTGGCGATCACCACGGCGGTCACGTTGTCGTTGGTCTTGCGATCCAGCGCCGCGGCGACCAGCGCCTCCGCCGGCGAGGAATCGAGCGGGCCGGACAGTCTCATCTGCAACTCCGCTGCGTCCACCGCCTTGCTCAGCCCGTCGCTGCACAGCAGGAACCGGTCCCCTTCTTCCAGCCGGTCGGTGACCTTGTCCAGCGCGAAATCCTCCACCGCCGCCCCC
>JAKBCB010000278.1 GCA_021808185.1 Pseudomonadota bacterium | reverse complement strand
CCCTCGCTGCCGACCAGCCCGTGCGCGGAGGCGATATTGATGATCCGCCCCCAGCCGCGCCGTTTCATCCCCGGGATCGCCGCCTTCATGCCATGGAACACGGCGGACAGGTTGAGCGCGATGATGAGATCCCAGCGCTCCTCGGGGAACGACTCGATCGGCGCCACGAACTGGATGCCGGCGTTGTTGACGAGAATATCGACGGAGCCGAGCGCCGCCTCGGTCGCCGCCACGAGGCCCGCAACGCCGGCCGCCTTGGACAGATCCGCACCGTTATAAGCCACGCGCACGCCGAATTTGGTGGCCATGCCCGCGCGCAGCGTCTCGATCGCGGCGGCGTCGCCGAAGCCGTTGAGCATGATGTCGGCGCCCTCGGCCGCCAGCGCCTCGGCGATGCCCTGGCCGATGCCGCTGGTCGATCCGGTCACCAGCGCAACCTTGCCCTTGAGGCTCATCGTGTCGTTCCCTGTTCCGCGAGGTAGTCATGCAGCACTTCGCCATACGGCAGCGTCAGATCCGCGATCAAGTGGCGGCCGTACAGGATCTTGCGCACCGGCAGGTCGGCCACCCGGCAATTGACATGCGGCACCAGATGCAGCCGCGCGGGGCCGGCCCAGGCGCCCTTCACCACGATGTCCCGCATCCGGTAGCCGACCAGTTGCGCGATCTTGGGCGAGCCGTCCACGTCGGGGATGAATTTCAGGTTGACCGAAAGCTTGCCGAGGGCCGCGAGCGTCTGGTCCTCGTGCTCGGCAAGGCTCTGGTATTTGTAGCCCATGGTGCCGAGGGCGACGCGCTCCTCGTCGTAGTTCAGGGTGCCGGTCAGGGTGTCGTGCGCGACACGCAGGTTCGGCTGGCCGATCTTTTTCGGGAACCCCCAGATCTCGCGCCCGCCGGTGGTGGGGGATTCGTCGTCCAGATACATTTGCGCGGTGTACTGGCAGGGCTTGCCGCGCCACAGCGCGCTGATGCCGATGCCGCTCTCCTGATAGTCGCCGAAGCCGGTGCTGTCCGGCATCTTCATCCACTCGAAAAAAACGTGGTTGCCATCCGGTTCCAGCGGCTCAGGCAGCATCTCGCGAATGGCGTCCGGGTCGCTTTCGTAATGGATCACCAAATATTCGCGATTGACGAAACGATAGGGGCCTTTCGGGTAGCTTGGGCTGGACAGCGGCATCGACGAAGCCGACAGGATCTCATCGCGGGTCATGCAACCTCCGGATTGGGCACGCGCATGTTATGGGGAGCCATCGGCGCAAGGATTGTGACATTGCGGCAAGATATGCCGATTATCACGCGGGGTTGATGTTGATCCCGGCGCCCATACTGTACTCAGGGCCGCTCAAACCGGAAGGCACCATGGACATCGGAAACCTACCGGCGGGCCTCCCGCCCGCGCAAGTCAGGCCAAGCGGCCGCCAGCATCTCGCGCTCGTGCTGCAAGGTGGCGGCGCCCTCGGCGCCTACCAGGCCGGCGTCTATCAGGCGATGCACGAGGCCGGCATGGAGCCGGACTGGGTTGCCGGCGTCTCCATCGGCGGCATCAATTCGGCGATCATCGCCGGCAACCCGCCGGAGCGGCGGGTGGAGCGGCTGCGCGAGTTCTGGGAACTGGTCACGTCGCGCCAGATCTCCCTGTTCGCGCCGGACGGCGACGACGCGCGCAAGGGCCACAATGTCTGGTCATCGACACTGACCTCGATTCTGGGCCAGCCCGGGTTTTTCGCCACCCGCGTCCCCGGCCCCTGGCTGAGCCCGCGCGGCAGCCAGCAGGCGACCTCGATCTACGACAACGCGCCGCTGCGCAAGACCCTGCTCCGGCTGGTGGATTTCGACCTCATCAACAGCCGGCGGACCCGCTTCGCGGTCGGCGCGGTGAACATCGCCAGCGGCAATTTCCTGTATTTCGACAACGCCGACAGCGTGATCGTGCCCGAGCACGTGATGGCCAGCGGCGCGCTGCCGCCCGCATTGCCGATGATGCGCATCGGCACGGACTGGTTCTGGGACGGCGGCCTCGTCTCGAACACGCCGTTGCAGCACCTGCTCGACAATCTCGGCGAGACGGACGCGCTGGTGTTCCAGGTGGATCTGTTCAGCGCGCGCGGCGCCATTCCGCGCGACATGCCGGACGTGCTCGCGCGGCAGAAGGACATCCAGTACTCCAGCCGCACCCGTCTGACGACGGACCGCTATCTGGAGCTGTTCCGGCTGCACAAGCAGATCCACAGCCTGATGCAGCGCATCCCCGACGCGGACCTGACGGACGCCGAACTGACGATGAAGCGGCAACTGGAAAAGCGCCCGCGCGTGACGTTGCTGCTGCTGATCTATCAGCAGGCGGCCTACGAAGGGCAATCCAAGGATTACGATTTCAGCCCCACCTCGATGCGTGAGCACTGGGAGAGCGGCTATCGCGACACGCAGCGCAGCTTTCGCCGCCGCGACTGGCTGGACCTGCCCGATGACGGCGATGGCATCGTCGTGCACGACGTGCATCGCATCGACGACTGAACGGCGGCCCTGCCCGCGTGCGCCGCGCGGCGTTCCTGGCATCCCTGCTGCTCGCCGGCACCGCGCGGGCCGAGCCGCGCGTGCTCCCGCTCGACCCCGCGCACGCGGCGATCGCGTTTCGCGCCTATGCGTTCGCCCTCGTGCCGATCGATGGCAGCTTCACCCGCTTTTCCGGCGAGTTGGTGATCGACCCGGCGGCACCGGGTAGCTGCCGCGTGGAGGTCACGGTGGACGTGACCAGCCTGCAAATGCCGACGCCCGCGATCCGCGATGCCACGCTCTCGGCCAACATGCTGGACGCCGACACGTTTCCCACCCTGGCGTACAGCGGCGCCTGCGCGGACCAGGGGATCGACGGCGTGCTGACGCTGCACGGCACCGCGCGACCGCTGCGGTTCAGCATCCTGAACGGGCCGGCCAGCTACGCCGCCGAGGCGTCGCTGCGGCGGCGCGACTGGGGCATCACCGGCCGCCCGCTGAAGGTCGGGCCGACGGTGCGCATCCGGGTGAGCACCGCCCTTCCGCCCTGACCGGCCGGCCTACCCCGCCACCGTGCGCGTCACCCCGCTCAACGCACGCAACATCTCGGCGTCGTCGCACACGCCCGCGAAGGCGCCGTCCTGCTGCATCAGCACCGGATGGCCGCTCGCCTGGCGCAACTGCACCACCATGCGCAGCGGCATCCGCGCCGGCACCAGTCCGATGCCGGGGGCGAGCGCGCCACCGGCCGGGTCGAAGCTGTCGATGCGCAGGATCGGCAGGTCCGCGCGCCCGCATCGCACGCGCTCCGGATCGCCCCGGCCGTCCAGCGTCACCGCGTAATGCCCGGCCGCATCGAGCAGCAGCTCCGCGCCATCGCGGCGCAGCGCAGCGACGGCGCGCATCACCGTGCCGCCGCGCAGCACGTTCAGCGGGTTCATGTGCTGCACGAACTCCGCCACATAGGCGTCCGCCGGGCGCAGCACGATGTCCTCGGGCGTGCCGGTCTGCACGATCTGCCCGCCCTCCATGATCGAGATCGTGTTGCCGAGCTTCAGCGCCTCGTCCAGATCGTGACTGACGAACAGGATGGTCTTCTTCACCGCCGCCTGAAGCGCCAGCAATTCGTCCTGCAACTTGGTGCGGATCAGCGGATCGAGCGCGGAAAACGGCTCGTCCATCAGCAGGATGTCGGCGTCGGTGGCGAAGGCGCGGGCGAGGCCGACGCGCTGCTGCATGCCGCCCGACAACTCGCTCGCGTAACGGTCGCCCCAGGTGTCGAGGCCGACCAGGGCGAGCTTCTCATCGACGATGCGCCGCCGCTCGGCAGCAGGCATGCCGCGCAGTTCCAGGCCGAAGCCAACATTTTCGCGCACGGTGCGCCATGGCAGCAGGGCGAATTGCTGGAACACCATCGCCACGCGCTGCATGCGCACCCGGCGCAGCGTGTCCGCGTCGCAGCTTGCCACGTCCACCCGCGCGCCCCCGTCGCGCACCAGCACCTTGCCGCGCGTGGCCGAGTTCAGCCCGTTGGCCGCGCGCAGCAGCGTGGATTTGCCGGAGCCGGACAGCCCCATGAGCACGCAGATTTGACCGGCTTCCACGGCCAGCGTGGCATTCGCCACCCCCACCACGGCGCCGGTGGCGGCGGCGATCTCGGCGCGGGTCTTGCCCGCGTCCAGCAGCCGCAGCGCCTCCTCCCGCTGGCGCCGGCGCTGCGCGCCGTGGCCCGAGCCGAACACGATGTCCACACGCTCGAAGGCGACGGCATCGGTCATCGCGGCACGTTCTTTTCAGCCGGGCGGCACACACGGTCCAGCGCGATGGCGACCAGCACGATGGCGAATCCGGCCTCGAACCCCATGCCGACCTTCACCTGATTGAGCGCCCGCACGACCGGCACGCCGAGGCCGCCCGCCCCCACCAGGGCCGCGATCACCACCATGGACAGCGACAGCATGATGCATTGCGTGATGCCGGCGAAGATCGTTGCGCGCGCGGCGGGCAATTCCACCTTCCAGAGCAACTGGCTTTTCGTCGCGCCGAACGCCTCGCCGGCCTCGATCAGCGGGCGCGGGACCGAGGTGATGCCCAGATGCGTCAGCCGCACCGGCGCCGGCAGCGCGAAGATCACGGTGGAGATCAGCCCCGGCACGGTGCCCAGACCGAACAGCACCAGCGTCGGCAGCAGATAGACGAAGGTCGGCAGCGTCTGCATCAGGTCGAGCACCGGCCGCAGCGCCTGATAGAGCCACGGCCGATGCGCCGCGGCGATGCCGAGCGGCACACCGATCGCGGTGGAGGCCAGCGCCGAGAACATGACCAGCGACAGCGTCTCCATCGTCGCGTTCCAGTAGCCCTGGTTCAGCACGAACAGCAGCGCGAAGGCGACGAAGCCGGCCAGCGCGAGCGAGCGGCGCAGCGCGTAGGTGGCGAGCGTCAGCGCCACGATCAGCAGCGGCTCCGGCACCCATTCGAGCGCATTCGTGAAGCCATCGACCACGAAGCCGATGACGGCGGCGACGATGTCGAAGAAACTGAGCGTGTTGTCCTTGATGAATTCGACGAGGTCCGCCATCCAGGCGCCGACCGGCACCTTGTTGTCGGTAATCCAGGTGACCAGCCGTTCCACGCCGCACCTCCCCGGCAGATGCCCCCTCCCGGTGGCAGGGAGGGGGATGATGGCACGTCCGGCTCAGCCTGTCACAGCTTCGCCTGCACCGCCGGCCAGGCGGGCTTGCCGTCGATCGTGGTCACGCCATCGAGCCAGGGCTTGAGATCGTCCTTGTGGTGCTTCGCCCACAGCGCGACGGCGCGGGAGGGGTCCATCTTCTTGTTCAGGATCAGGTTCATCATGTCGTCCTCGGCCGGCAACGAGAACTTCTCGTTGTCGAGCAGCCTGGCGACGTTCGGGCAGGCCTGCGCGTAGCCGGCGCGGACGTTGGTGAACACGGTGGCGCCGCCGTAATTGGGGCCGAACGTGTCGTCACCGCCGGTCAGGTACGCCATCTTGAACATCGTGTTCATCGGATGCGGCTCCCACCCCAGGAACACGATCGGCTTCTTGCGGCGGTA
>JAKBCB010000277.1 GCA_021808185.1 Pseudomonadota bacterium | reverse complement strand
CCGGCATGGTGCGCAACATCCGCCATCTGTTCGAGCGCGGCGAAGTCACCGAGCAGGAATTGCGCACGCTGCATGGCGTGGTGACGGAACTGGCCCTCGGCCGGCGCATGCGCGGGCGGCTGGAGAACGACGCCAAAGGCTGAGTTTTCGCGCCGCGTGACCGGCGTCACAAACCGTGCCCCGCGTCCGCGCCAATCTCCCCCGGTCGCGGCCCAGTGCCGCCGGAGCAACGGGAGGATCAGATGGGCAAGCCGACACTGGACGACATCGTGAAAGGCCGCGAGGCGCTGGAGAAGGAACTCGCCGCCTACGACAAGGACACGAAAGTGCTCGATACCCGCATCAACAAGACGATGATGGAATACGACACCATCAAAAAGGGCCTTGAAGAGGGATTTTCGCACATCGACGAGCTGAAGGCCGAGCTGAAAGCGGCCCATGCCACCTGGCAGAAAATGTTCACCAAGCTCGAGCAGGTGAAGGCACGGCTCGCGGACGTGAACAAGGAAGTCAAGGCGACGGTGCCGGGCCTCGGCAAGTTCGAGGACGAGGCCGACGCGCTGTCCAAGGATCTCGCCAAGTGCGCCGGCGACATGAAAGACCTGAAGGACGAAGCCGAGGCGCTGAAGAAGGTCAAGAAGGTCGCGGCGCGGTTGGTCACCGACTACAACAATCTGTTCGATGCCTCGGGCTCGCCGCCCAAAGACCCGCCCGCACCGACACTTGCGGTCGCCTGAGGCGCGTGAACCGGGGTTCCATCGGCGCGGCGGGTTCTCCACACTGGAGTCCGATTCGACCCTGGGATGCCGCCATGTCCGCGACCGATGCCGCCCTGATGACCGCCGAGGAAATGCTCGGCCACTTTGCCCGCCGCAGCCTCTCGCCCGTTGAGGTGTTGCAGGCCGTCACCGAGCGGGTGGCGCGGCACAATCCCTCGCTCAACGCCTTTGCCGTGCTGGCGCCGCAGGCGCTGGCGGCGGCCGGCGAGAGCGAGGCGCGGTGGCGGGCGGGCCGGCCGCTCGGCATCCTCGACGGCGTGCCGGTGACGGTGAAGGATCTGCTCGATCTCGCCGGCCACCCGACCCGGCGCGGCTCGCGCCTGTCGGACCCCGCGCCGGTGGCGGAGGACGCGCCGAGCGTCGTGGGGCTGAAGGCCGAGGGCGCGATCCCGTTCGGCAAGACCACCACCACCGAATTCGGCTGGAAGTCGCCCGGCGATTGCCCGCTGCACGGCATCACGCGCAACCCGTGGAACCCGCTGCACACGCCGGGCGGATCGTCGGCGGGCGCCGGCGCGGCGGCGGCGGCCGGTTTCGGGCCGCTGCATATCGGCACCGACGCCGGCGGCTCGATCCGCATTCCGGCGGCGTGGTGCGGTGTGGTCGGGTTGAAGCCGACCTTCGGGCGGGTGCCGCTCTGGCCGCTCGGCGCGTTCTCGGCCGTGGCGGTCGCGGGGCCGATGACGCGCACGGTGCGCGATGCCGCGCTGATGCTGAACGCGATGGCGCGCCACGACCTGCGCGACCCGTACTCGCTGCCGGATGACAAGCGCGATTGGCGGGATGGCATCGAGGATGGCGTGGCCGAAATGCGCGTGGCCGTGCTGCGCCGCCCGGGCTTCGACGCGCCGGTGGATTGGGAGGGTATCGCCGCCGTCGAACAGGCGGCCCGCCTGCTGATGGAGGCCGGCGCCGAGGTCGAGGAAGCGGATGCCGACCTGCCGGACACGCGCAGCATTTTCGGCCGCATCTGGGGCGTGGCGCTGGCGCGGCTGGTGCATGGCTTCCCGGAGACGCGGCGGCACATGCTCGACCCGGGGCTGCTCGAGGTGGCGAAGGCCGCGGGCGGGCTATCGGCGATCGAATACCTGGATGGCGAGGCGATGCGAGTCGCCGCCGCGCACGCCATGGCGCGGTTCCATCAGAAATACGATCTGGTGCTGTGCCCCACCGTGCCGGCGCTGGCGCCGCTGGCCGAGGCGCCGATCGGCGACCCGATGCAGGCGCTGTGGACCAACTGGGCGCCGTGGACGTTCGCGTTCAACCTGACGCGGCAACCGGCGATCAGCGTACCGATGGGGTTCTCGGCCAATGGGCTGCCGCGCGCGGTGCAACTGGCGGGGCCGATGTATCGCGACGACATCGTGCTGCGCGCCGCCCGCACGCTGGAGGTGGCGCAGCCGTTCGCGATGCCCGAGTTCGAGTAAGGCGAGGGGCACTGCCCCTCGACCCCGCCAAGGGCCAAGCCCTTGGAACCCCGGACTGATGGAACGGGATCGAAGGGGCCTAGCCCCTTCGCGGGTCCAGGGCAGAGCCCTGGTCTTTGCGGACGCCGCCGGCCCTGAAACAGGGCCGAAGTAAACTCAGAACCCTTCGCGCTCCAGGCGCTTGCGCTCCATCTTGCGGGCGCGGCGGACGGCCTCGGCGGCTTCGCGGGCGCGGCGCTCGGAGGGCTTTTCGTAGTGGCGGCGCAGCTTCATCTCGCGGAAGACGCCTTCGCGCTGCATCTTCTTCTTGAGCGCCTTCAGCGCCTGGTCAACGTTGTTGTCACGAACGAGAACTTGCACTTGGCCGCCTGCTCCTCTCATGGAACGCGTCCCGACCATCGGGATGCGCACAAAGATCCCGAGGCAGGGGGCCTGCGACGGGAGGCGGGCGCTATAGCATGGGGATGCGGCCTCGCCAAAGGCTTTTGCACACCCCATTCTGTTGGCACCACGCCCGACCCTGGAGCAAGCCTGCATGGCCATCCTGAAGATCGCCCGCATGGGCCACCCGGTTCTGCTGCGGCGCGCCGATCCGGTGCCCGATCCGACCGCGCCGGACATCAGCCGGCTGATCGCGGACATGGTCGAGACCATGGAGGACGCCGGCGGCGCCGGACTCGCGGCGCCGCAGGTGCATGTGCCGCTGCGGCTGTTCGTTTTCCGGGTTCCTGCCCATCGCGCGAGCGGCGAGGCCGACGACGTGCCGATGGGTGTCACGACGCTGATCAATCCGGTGGTCGAGCCGCTCGGCGATGAGACGGCGATGAGCTGGGAGGGCTGCCTGTCCATCCCAGGTATGCGCGCGGCGATCCGCCGCCCCGCGCGGGTGCGCTACACGGGCCTGGATCAGGACGGGCAGCCGGTGGCGCGTGAGGTGGGCGGCTTCCATGCCCGCGTGGTGCAACATGAATACGACCATCTGGACGGAATCCTGTATCCAATGCGCATGACCGATTTCTCGCTGTTCGGCTTCAATGAGGAACTCGACCGGGTGGCCCAGGCCCATGCTCTCGCCCGGGCGGCGGAGAAAGCGGCATGATCGCGCCGCCGGAACGCTCGCCGGAGCGGGATGCGGCACTCGTGGCGCTGCTGCCGCGCGTGCCGGCGCAGGGCTGGACCTTCGCCGCGCTGCGCGCGGCGCTGACCGACATCGGCGCCGACCCGCGCGATGCCGAATTGCTGTTCCCCGGCGGCGCGGTGGAGATGGTGGAAGCCTACCTCGACCGCGCCGATCGGCGGTTGGAGGAAGCTGCCGGAGAGCTTGTCGGTCTTCGCCTCGGCGTGAAGGTGCGGGCACTGGTCGCGCGGCGCTTCGCCGAGGCGCGGGCGGACAAGGCCGCGGTGCGGCGGGCGGTGGCGATCCTCGCGCTGCCGCGCAACGCCGCGGTGGCGGCACGGACACTTGCGCGGACGGTGGACACCATCTGGCACCTCGCGGGCGATACCTCGGCAGATTTCAACTGGTACACCAAGCGCGCGACGCTGGCCGGCATCTACACGGCCACCCTGCTGTTCTGGCTGCGCGACGCAAGCGAGGACGATGCCCCGACGCTCGCCTTCCTCGACCGGCGGTTGGCCGGACATGCGCGGTTCGGCAAGCTGGCGCGGCGCGTCGAAGGCGCGTTCACCCGCGTCTCCCTGCTGCGCCGCCCCGCCTGAGCCGGGGCACGCCGCCCGCCAGCATGACCCAGGTCCGCATCGTTCACGCCACGACCTACCGCTATGCGCGGCCGGTGCGCTTCACCACGCACCGGGTCATGCTGCGCCCGCGCGACAGCCATGATCTGCGCGTGATCGGCACGAGATGGCGCATCGCGCCGGCGGCGACCGCGACGCGCTGGGCACACGACGTGTTCAGCAACTCGGTGTGCTACCTCGATTGGGAAGGCGTGGAGAGCGACACGCTGGAGATCGTCTCCACGCTCGATCTCGATCATTTCCCCTCCGGCGTCGCCACCCCGCGCGAGACGCTGGAGCCGGGGGCCGAGACCTACCCGTTCGGCTACAGCGCCGAGGAATTTCCCGATCTCGCGCGGCTGATGGAGCGCCAGCACCCCGATCCGGGCCGCGCCGTGGACACCTGGGTGCGCCGCTTCCTGCCCGATAGCGGGCCGGCGCGCACCATGGACCTGCTGGTGGCTATCACCCAGGCGATCAAGGCCGATTTCACCTATGCCGCGCGCGAGGCGGAGGGCACCAACCCGCCCGCCGTGACGCTGGCCACGCGGCGGGGGGCGTGCCGGGATTTCGCCCTGCTGATGATGGAGGCGGTGCGGGCGCTCGGCTTCGCCGCGCGCTTCGTCAGCGGCTATGTGTACGACGACGCGGCGGGGCCGGCTGCCATCGGCGGGGGGGCCACGCATGCGTGGTGCGCCGTGTATCTGCCCGGCGCCGGCTGGGTGGAGTTCGACCCCACCAACGGGCTGCTCGCCGGGCGCAACCTGATCCGCGTCTGTTCCGCCCGCGCGCCGGAACAGGCGGTGCCGGTGGCCGGCGGCTTCATCGGCGGCGAGCACGATGTCATCGGCCTGAGCGTCGATGTCGCGGTCACGGTTGGCACTCCGCCGGAGCCGGCAGCCGATCAGCCCGGCAGCAGTTCCAGCGCGTCGCCGACCGCGAGCGTGCCGCCCTCGATCACCTCGGCATAGACGCCGAGATCGGGGTGGCCGAAGGCGGCGCGCAATTCCTTGACCGGATTGGCGTCGCGCTCCGCCGTCTCAGGGTTCACCTCGGTCGCCTTGCAGCGTGGGATGCGCTTGACCACGCGCAGCCGCGCGCCGCCGGCCAGGATCTCGCGCCCGACCCACTCAAGCTCGGTCCAGGCGGGGGCACCGGAGAAATACAGATTGGCGCGGAACCGGCGCTTGTGCCGCAAGGCGCCGGCCCGCCGGGACAGGTCGTCGAGGCTCGCGGTGTTGATAAGGCTAATGACCTTAGCCTTCACGTCGCTGAACGAGTGGCCGGGCACATAATAGAAGTGTGGCACGCCGCGCGCCTCCGGCCCCAGGAACGCCGCGAGCCACGCGGCGACCTCGCCCCGCCCGGCCTCGCTCAACACGTTGGCGCTGATCGTGGCCCCGTCGGGGGCGAGGATGGTCAGCGTGCCGTCATGGATGTCGAAGCTGGATTTCAGCAACGCCGCGCGGGCATTGGCCATCAGGCAAAGGAAATGCGCTTTTTGTAGCCATGTGGGGGCTGCCGGATCGAACGGCGCGTCGCCCTGGGCCAGCGCGAAGGCGCGGTCCCAGGGGATGGTCTGGCCGGGTTCGACCGTGGTGGTTTCCAGGGCCTCGGCGGTCAGGCCCTTCACCGGATAGCGGT
>JAKBCB010000276.1 GCA_021808185.1 Pseudomonadota bacterium | reverse complement strand
TCGTTCTCGCTGGCCGGCGCGGTGACGGAGGAGGTGGAGCGCGACGGCCTGCGCTATTTCGTCAACGCGTTCTGGACCGCCGGGCAGCGGCAGGCGCACAGTCTGCACGAGGTCAGCTATCGCGCCTGCTTCAAGCCGCAACTGCCGGAATTCTTCATCGCCCGCCTGACCGCGCCGGGGGAGACGGTGTACGACCCGTTCTCCGGCCGGGGCACCACGGCGCTGCAAGCCGCCCTGATGGGCCGCCGCCCGGCGGCCAACGACATCAATCCGCTGAGCGCAATGCTGGTCCGCCCGCGCCTTGCCCCGCCCGGCCTGCCGGAGATCGCCGCGCGCCTCGCGGCGCTCGACCTGTCGGGCGAGGCGCCGGCGGCGGACGATCCGTTGCTGGTGTTCTATCACCCGGACACGCTGCGCCAGATCCTCGCGCTGCGCCGGTATCTGCTGGCGCGCGATGCGGCCGGGCGGCTGGACGCGGTGGACGACTGGGTGCGCATGGTCGCGATCAACCGGCTGACCGGCCATTCCCCGGGCTTTTTCTCGGTCTATACGTTACCGCCCAATCAGGCCGCCTCGGTGGTATCGCAGCGGCGCATCAACGCGCTGCGGCACCAGCAGCCGCCGTCCCGCGACGTGACCAAGCTCATCCTGCGCAAGACCAGGCGCCTGCTCGCCGCTGGCGGGCCGCCGCCGCACCCGCGCGCCCGGCTCATCACCGGCCCGGCCCATGCCACGCCCGCGCTGGCCGATGCCTCGGTGGCGCTGCTCGTCACCTCGCCGCCGTTCCTGGATGTGGTGGATTACGAGGGCGACAACTGGCTGCGCTGCTGGTTCGCCGGCATCGAGTCCGCCAGCGTCGCCATCGCCCGGCACCGCACCGTCGCCGGCTGGGAGGGGTTCGTGCGGTCCTGCTTCACCGAATTCGCCCGCGTGGTGCGCCCCGGCGGCGTTGTCGCGTTCGAGGTGGGCGAGGTGCGCGGCGGCAAGGTGCTGCTGGAACAGCACGTCGCCCACGCCATGGCGGGGCTGCCGTTCGATCTGCTGGGCGTGATGGTGAACCGCCAGCAATTCACCAAGACGGCGAATTGCTGGGGCGTGGGGAACAACGCGCGGGGCACGAACACCAACCGGATCGTGCTGGCACGGCGGCGCGGGTAGGGGGCTACCCCTCGTCCAACGCCCGATCCGCCACCCGATGCAGCAGCCCGAGCAGCGTCGCGTAATCCGCCGCCCCGATGCGGGCCGCGAACCGCGCCTCGTGCGCGCGGGCCAGACCCTCCAGCCGGTCCAGGAGTGCCGCGCCGTCGCGGGTCAGGAACAGCGCCGCCGC
The DNA here is from genome assembly GCA_021808185.1 of Pseudomonadota bacterium. Taxonomy (GTDB): domain Bacteria; phylum Pseudomonadota; class Alphaproteobacteria; order Acetobacterales; family Acetobacteraceae; genus CAJCJG01. The sequence continues at coordinate 4,267 of JAKBCB010000276.1, read as the reverse complement.
GCGGCGGTCGCCGGGCACCTGCCGGCGTTCGGCCAGCCCGCGCCCGGTCAATTCATCGAGCAAGGGCACGAAATTGGTGCGCTTGACCCCGAGCGCGAAGCTCACCTGGGTTTGCCGCAGGCCGGGGTTGTGGCGCAGCACGGTCAGCAGCGCGAACTGGATCGGCCGGATGTCCTCCGGGCCGAAGCGCGCGGCGAAATCCTCCGCCACGGCCGCCTGCGCGCGGCGCAGCGCAAAGCCCAGGGATCGGCCGAGCGCGCCGAGATCGACCGCGCCCGCCCACAGATCCGGCATGTCGTCGGCGCCGTCGTCGCGCTGCATCATGGTCATGCAGCATAACCATACCGCCCACGCCGCGCTACCCCGCTATCGCGCGGTGACGCCCGGCAGCACCCCCGGCCGGCCGAACAGCCAGCCCTGACCGAACTCCACGCCGAGCAGGCGCATCAGCTGCGCTTGCTCCTCGGTCTCCACCTGTTCGACGATCACGCGGGCACCGACACCGGCGGCGAGATCGACCATCGAGGTGAGGAAGCTGCGCTCCCGCGCGCCCTGGGGTGCGCGGCGCACGTACAGCCCGTCGATCTTCACGTAGTCGATCTGGAATTCCCGCAAGTAGCGGAAGGCCGCCGCCCCGGCACCGAAGTCGTCCAGGCACACCGGCACGCCGAAGTTACGGAATGCCGCGATGCTCGCCGCCGTCGTGGCCATGTCGTCCACCTCGACGGTCTCGGTCAGTTCCACCAGCAGCCGCCGCGCCACCTCCGGTCCCGCTGCGGCCGGGTCCGCCAGCATTGCCAGCAGACGATCGCGGAACGCTTCGCTTTGCAGCGACAGGCCGGAGACGTTCACCGCCACTGATGCCTGCGGATGCGTGCGCAGGGCCGCCAAGGCGGTCTCGGCCACCGCGAGGTCGAGTTCCTCGGTCAGGCCCACCGCCTCGACGAACACCACGAAATCCTGTGTCGTCTGCCCCGGGCCGAGCAGCGCCGGGGCGGGGCGTAGCAGCGCCTCGTAATGATGCGTGCCGCCGCTGACCAGCGACACCACCGGCTGGTATTTCAACTCGAATTTGCGCTCGGCGATCGCCGGCCGCAGCAGGCGCGCGCGCCATTCCGCCCGGCTCAGCACGCCGTTCAGTCCCTCGCCGCCGCCGACGGTGCGGGCGGCCTCGACGCCGCCGATGCGAAATTGCGACAGCGCATAACGCAGCGCCCGCGCCGCCTGCGAGGGCGAGAGCGCGTCCGCCGCCAGCGACAGGCCGAGCCCCTCGACCCGTGCCAGTTGCCCCGCCGGGCTGCCGCGCACCAGCGCACTCAGCCGCGACAGGACGCCCGCCACGTCGTCGCTGCTCTGCACCAGTACGCCGAAGCAGCCATCGGCGATCTCGCGCGCCAGCCCAACCTCGCCGCGCGCGCCCAGCGTCTCGGCAATGCCGGTGCGCAGGGCGCGCTGATCCTCGCCGGACAGATGTTCCTTGACCTGCTTCCAGTTGCGCACTTCGATCAGCGCCACCTCGCCGCCGCCGCCATCGCGCAGCCGCGCCTCGGCCTCCCGCGCGAAGCCGGTGGAGTCCGCCTCGGTGCTGCCCGACGCCTCCGCCATGGTGGGCACGGGCCCGATGGTGACGCAGACGCGCGGCGCCGTACTCGGCACCAGCAGCGCGGCGAAGGTCGCGGGCGTGCGGGCCGGGTCGTTCAGCCGAACCACCATCGGCGGAACGCGCCCGCGCGCCGCAAGGGCGTCCAGAGCCAGCGACAGCCCGACCCGGTCGGGCAGTGCCACGAGGCTGCGCAGATGGCGCCCGATGGCCTGCTCCGGCTCCATCCTCAAGCGCTGGCGAAACGCGCCGGCGGCGAAGGTGATGCGTCCGTCCGGGCTGGCCTCGACGAGCAAATCCGCACCCGCGAAGGCAAACGCCAGAAATCGATCGCGCGGCGGCGCGACGTTGGAAGCGGACATGCGGTTGACCTGTCTTCGATGCCGCATGCTGGGATCGGGCGGTTAAAGGCGGGTGAAGCGGGCGCCGCGCGCGCCGCGCTTCGGCATTGCGTCACGCCGCCACCGCCGCCTCGCCATCGAGCGTCGCGGCGACCGCGTGCACCACGGCCGCGATACGCACGGCGGCCTGCACCTGCTCCGCCGTCAGCCCGCCGGCGCGGACCACTTTCTCGTGGCTTTCCATGCACATGCCGCAGCCGTTCACGGCCGAGACAGCCAGCGACCACAGCTCGAAATCCAGCTTGTCCACGCCCGGCTTGGCCATGACGTTCATGCGCAGCTTGGCCGGCATCTGCGCGTAGCTGCCGCCGACCAGATGGGTGAAGCGGTAATAGACGTTGTTCATCCCCATCACCGAGGCCGCCGCCTTGGCGGCCGCCAGCGCATCGGCGCTGAGCTGCGGGCCGAACTCGCCGACCAGCGCCGCCGTGACGGTGGCGTTGCGGCTGGCCAGTGCCGCCACGACAAACGTGCCCGCGCGCTGCTGTGCGGTCAGGCTCGGCTCGCTGGCCAGGGAGCCGAGGTTCAGTTTCAGATCCTTCGCGTAGTCCGGCAGGCTGGCTTTCAGCGTCTCGATCGACATGCGGTTCGCTCCGGGTGGGGCGGCCGGGCCTTGCGGGCCCGGCCGGCGTGCGTGGTCAGGCGGCGGCCTGGAACAGATCCTGCGGCTTCAGCGTCTCGCGGCCCTTTTCCCAGTTGCAGGGGCACAGCTCGTCCGTCTGCAACGCATCGAGCACGCGCACCACTTCCTGCGGATTGCGCCCGACATTGAGGCCGTTGACGCTGGCCCACTGGATGGTGCCGTCCGGATCGACGATGAAGGTCGCGCGCAGCGCCACCCCCGCGTTCTTGTCCAGAATGCCCAGCGCACCGGCCAGCTCGCGCTTGATGTCGGCCAGCATCGGGAACGGCAGGTCGCGGATATCGTCGTTGTGCACGCGCCAGTTCAGATGCACGAACTCGCTGTCGGTCGAGGCGCCGTACACCACCGCGTCGCGGTCGTTGAAGTCGCCGTTCAGCTTGCCGAAGGCCGCGATCTCGGTCGGGCAGATGAAGGTGAAGTCCTTCGGCCAGAAGAAGAAAATCTTCCACTTGCCGGCATCCGTATTGTTGTCGATCTCGGTGAACGATTGGCCGGGGCCGCCCAGCCCATCCGGCCCGCCCTTCACCGCCGTCAGGTTGAACGCGGGGAATGTATCGCCAACAGTGAGCATGATGTCGTCCTTTCCGTCGGGCGCGGCGAGGGGTGCCGCGCCTTCGCAGGTGCAATAAGGTGCGCGCCGCCCCATGTTCCAATGAATAGATTTCACCAGAATGATCGAGTGAACCGATGACGCCGCTGCCCAGCCCGCAACAGCTCCGCTACCTGCTGGCGCTCGCCGAGCACCAGCATTTCGGCCGCGCCGCCGCCGCCTGCGCGGTCACGCAATCCACGCTGTCGGCCGGCATTCTGGCGCTGGAGCGGCAACTGGACACGCGCATCCTGGATCGCGACGGGGGCAAGCGCGTGGTGTTCACCCCGCTCGGGCGCGAGCTGCTCGGCCGCGCGCGGGCGGCGATGGCGGCGCTGTCGGCGATTGTCGAGGCGGCGGACGCGGCGCGCGCGCCGATGAGCGGGCCGCTGCGCCTGGGCGTGATCCCGACCGTCGGCCCGTTCCTGCTGCCGCGCCTGATGCCGGCGCTGCGGGCGGCGTTCCCCCGACTGCGGCTGTATCTGCGCGAGGACACCACGGAACGCCTGCTCGACCGGCTGGATGGCGGGCAACTGGACGTGGCGCTGCTGGCGTTGCCCTGCGACTGCCTCGGCGCCGAAAGCCTGCCGGTGGCGCGCGACCCGTTCCTCGCGGCGGTGCCGCCGGGGCACCCGTTGGCGGCATTGCCGGAGATCCCGGCGGCGGCGCTGGCGGCCGAGCGGCTGTTGCTGCTGGAGGACGGGCATTGCCTGCGCGATCAGGCGCTGGCCGCCTGCGGTGCCGCGCGGCGGGAGGACGCGGAGGGGTTCGCCGCCACCAGCCTGCATACCCTGGTGCAGATGGTGGCCGGCGGCCTCGGCGTGACGCTGCTGCCGAAGATCGCCGTGGATGCGGGCGTGGCGCGGGGGACCGGGATCGAAATCCGTCCGCTGGCCGGGGCGGGGGCGTGGCGCACGCTCGGCTTCGCGTGGCGCCCGCACACCCCGCGCGCCGCCGACTACCGGGCGCTGGCGCCGGCGCTGGCGAGCGCCTGCGGGGAGGGTGCGGCACCCGCCTGAGCCGGCGCCGCCGCG
>JAKBCB010000275.1 GCA_021808185.1 Pseudomonadota bacterium | reverse complement strand
ACGCTCCAGCCTTCGTGCACGCCGTACAGGGTGCCGGCGGCGAACGCATCGCCCGCGCCGTTGGCCGCCGCGACCGCCTCCGGTGGCACCCGCACCGAGGGTTGCCGTACCACGTCACCGCCGCGCGCCACCGCCACCGCTCCGCGTGGGAAATGCGCCACCACCAGCGTCATCGGCCCCATCGCGAGAACCGCTTGCACCGCGCGCGCGCAGGCGTCGATGTCGGTCGTGTCCTCGCGCACCGTGGTCTCGCCGGCCAGTGCCCCAATCTCGTGGTCGTTGACCACCAGCGTGTCCAGATGCGGCAGGCAGGGGCGCACCAACTCGGCCAGACGCTCGGCCGGAACGCTCGCCAGCTCCAGGTTGGTGCGCAGCCCGGCGGCGCGCGCCTGCTTCAGTGTCGCCACCCAGCCATTCGCCTCCCCGCGCCACGGCGCGTCCATCCGCGCGTGCACGCCGGGCAGGCCGAGATGCAAAATCCGCGCGCGCGTGCGGGAAAAGTCGAAATGCTCGGGGGTCAGTAACGCGGCCGTGCCCGGATAGTACAGATGCGTCCGCCGCCCGGAGCGGCGGGAGCCGTATGCATCGGTGTATTGCGTGGCGGTCTCCCGCGTCACCCGAAGCTGGTCGCGCACGATGCCGTGCGCGTCCGCCTCGGCGAGCAGAAAGCGCCCGTCCTCGTCATCGCCCACCAGCCCGATGGTCTCCACCGGCATCTCGCGGTCGAGCTTGCGCATGTCCACCGCGAAATTGCAGCCCGAGCCACCGCCGCCTTGCTCGACCGCCTCGATCTCCACCAGCCCGTCCTCGGCCGGCCAGTACGCGAGCATCTTGTTGCGATCGACGCACCACGTCCCGCCGGTGACGAAGCCGCTCCGCTGGTGCGGCATGTTTCCCCCCGTCGCGGTGGCCGTCTCAGGCGGCGTGTTTCAGCACCGCCTCGGTGATCGTGTTGTCATCGGCGAGCGCGCGCGTGGGCTTGATGCCCTGGCGGGCAAGTTCGCCGTGATAGGCGCGCACCGCTTCGTCCGGCGAGAGGTTGTGGCTGGCCACTTCGCGCATCAGCGCCACCATCGCCAGGGGCGATTCGGCGAGGTTGATCTTGCGGCCGAACAGCGCCACGCGCGCGCCGTACTTCTCAGACTGCGCCAGCAGCTCGAAACAGTCCCGCGTGGTCCCGGCACCGCCGCCGAGCACGCCGACAACGAGGCTCGGGTCGAAGCTGGCCAGTTCCTCCAGCGCCTTGGGGCCGTTGTAGGCGATCTTGAGGAAGCGCGGCCGGTTGGCGGCGACAAGGCCGGCGACGCAGCGGGCAATGCAGTCGTTGATGTAATGCGGCAGCACGTCCGGGGCGATACCGGTCTCGACGTTCGGGTTGAACACTTCAAGGAAGTAGGAGAAATCGTTCGCCGCCGCGTCGGCGCGGAACGCCGCGAAGGCTTCCAGCGATTTGATGTCGGCGTCGAGGTCGTTATTGAACGTCACCGAATACAGGCCGAGATCGGTGTACGGCCGCACGCCCGCGATCGAGACCGAGCGGAACGGGTGCGACGGGCGGCGGTTATAGGTGGCGCCGCGCATCACCCAGATATCGGTGGTGTCGTTGGCGCGGATCGCGGGCTTCACCGCGCTGTCGCGGAACAGCCCTTCCTTGCTCAGCACCTCGAGGTTGGAGGCGGAGACCAGCATCACGTCCAGGATATCCTGGCGCACGATGGCGCGAATTTGATCGAGGAATTCCGCGCGCGTGCGGTTGCGCGTGAAGCTGCCATCGGCCGCGCGGTGCGGCCCGCTGGCGCCCAGGCTCGGGCCCATGTCCGGGTCCTTGGCATCGGCGATGATGAAGTCGTCCGGCCGGTACTGGCCCGCCAGGATACGGGCGAGCTTGGTGTCGAGGCGGGTCATTGTTGGGTCCTCCCTGGACAAGCGGCGTGCCGGCATCAGACGCCGACCCCGCCAAGCGCCGTTCGGCGCAGCCGTTAATCGTCTTATGCGCCGCTTCGGCTGCGCTGTGAAGCCGCGAGGCGGGCGGCTTGGGGGCCGCGGCGTAGAATGGTTCCCGGGTGGCGATTGGTCGTATAACAACGGATTGTTCGCGCCGATGGAGAACCCCATGTTGCACCGCCGAACCGTCCTCGGCCTGTTCGCCTCGGCTGCCGCCGCGCGTCCGGCGCGCGCCGCGGCCCTCGCGGCCCCGGCAGGGCCAGTGATCCTCACCCTGCGCGGCAAGATCGCGGCGGGCAACGCCGAGGATGGCGCGCGGTTCGACCTTGCCATGCTCGACGCCTTGCCGCAGGGGCGCTTCGCGGGCGAGACGCCGTGGACCAAGGGCGCGAGTGTGTTCACCGGCCCGCTCATGGCCGCCGTGCTGGACGCGGCCGGGGCCGGGGGCGACAGCCTGCGGGTGATCGCGCTGAACGACTACAGCGCCGACATCCCGCTGGCCGATATCCGCGCGTATCGCGTCATCCTGGCCAGCCGGCGCGACGGCGCGGTGATGTCGGTGCGCGACAAGGGGCCACTCTGGGTGATGTATCCGATGGACACGAACCCCGCGCTGCGCAACGAGACCATCTACACGCGCTCGGTGTGGCAGGTATCCGCCATCGAGGCGCGATAGGCCGCGCGTCCGGGACCGCGCCATGGCCGGACCGCTCCAGCGCCTCGCCGCCGCGCTGCCGGGGCGCCATCTGCGCCTGCTCGGCGTGATCGCCCTGATCTCGATGGTCACGGCGACGGTCGAGTTCGCGACACTGGTCACGCGCGAGAACGGGCTGGTCGATCGTCTCAACGACTCCTCGTGGTGGATGGCCACGGTCTTTCGCGCCGAGGTGCAGGCGCTGCATATCGGCCTCGCCACCTTCGACGGTTCGCCCGCGCGGATGCAGGAGGTGCGCACCCGCTACGACATCGTGTACGGCCGCCTGCGCACCATCGCGGACTCCGACCTGGAACCGCCGCCGGGGCCTGCGTTTCTGCGCGCCTTCGGCGACGTGCGCGCGCGCGTCCTGGCGCTGGAGCCGCGCATCCTGGCGCTGCGCCCGGCCGATCCTGGCCAGGTGTCGGCGCTGCGGGCCGACATGCGCGCGCTGGAGACCGAGGTTGGCCACCTGACTGCGGTGGCCGGGCAGGAGGACGCGGCGCATCGCGGCGCCCTGCATGCCGCGGTGGTGCGGGCCAATATTGCGTTCGGCCTGACGGCGGCGCTGCTGATCGCCTCCCTGCTGCTGACGCTTCGCGCGGTGATCCGCCAAGCCGCCGTGCTGGACAGCGCGCGCCGGCGCTCGGAAGCCCTCAGCGCCGACCTGACGGCGGCCCTCGCCCGCGCCGAGGCCGGCGCGCGGGCGAAAAGCGCCTTCCTGGCGACGATGAGCCACGAAATTCGTACCCCGATGAACGGCGTGCTCGGCGCCGCCTCGCTGCTCGCGCACACGCGGCTCAGCGACACGCAACAGCGGTGGGTGGCGATCGTGCGCGAATGCGGCGAGGCCCTGCTCGCGCAACTCGACGACGTGCTCGATTTCTCGGCACTGGAGGCCGATGCCGTCACTTTGCAACCAGAGCGCGTGGATGTCCGCGCGCTGGCCGAGGCGGCGGCCCGCGCGGTGGACGGGACAGCGAGCCAGAAGGCGCTCGATCTGGTCATCGTCGTCGATCCGGACGTGCCGGACGCGGTCGTCACCGATCGGCGGCGGCTGGCGCAGGTGTTGCTCAATCTGCTGAACAACGCGGTCAAGTTCACCGCCGCCGGCGGTGTCTCGGTGCGCGTCTCGCTGCGCCGCGGCGGTGGCCGCGCGTGGCTGCGCGCGGCGGTGATCGACACCGGCCCCGGCGTGCCGCGCGCGGACCGCCGCCGCATCTTCGATGAGTTCGCCCGCCTGGAGCGCGAGACGGAGCGGGGGGCGCGTGGCACCGGGCTCGGGCTAGCCATCAGCCGCCGCGTCGTGGCCGCGCTGGGGGGCACGCTGAACGTGGCCGACGCACCCGGCGGGGGCAGCCTGTTCTGGCTGCGCATTCCGGTCGAAATCCCCCCGGACGCCCATGCCCCGGGGCTGCCGCCCGTCATCGGCACGGCGGCAGTGCTCGGCGCCGCTCCGCCGCTGCGGCGGATGCTGGAACGGTTGCTGCGGGCGGAGGGCTACCTCGCCGCCGCGCCGGCCGCGCCCCCCGGCGTGCCCCTGGGCGAGAACGAGGTCTCGCTGCTGCTGCTGCACGGCGCGTTCGCAGGGGACGTCCGCCCGGCGGCATCCCGGCAGTTGCGCTTCGGGCCGGGCACCGCGCTCGATGGGGTGTTGACCGCCGACATCCTCCATGCCGCCCTTGCCGAGCCCGGCGCGCCACGGCCGGACGCTGCCCCGCACGCCGCGCCGTTGCGCCTGCTGCTGGCGGACGACGACCCGATCAACCGCGAGATCGCGGCGAGCCTGCTGCGCCATCTGGGCCATGTGGTCGCCACCGCCAGCGACGGCGCGGAGGCACTGGCGATCGCGCGGGCACGGGTGTTCGACTGCATCCTGCTCGATCTGCAAATGCCGGGGCTCGACGGCATCGAACTGGCACGCGCGCTGCGCGCGCTGCCTGGGCCACAGGGCAGGACGCGGCTGGTCGCCGTGACCGCCGATGTCGATGCCGGCGCGCGCGCGGCGGTGATGGCGGCGGGGTTCAGCGCCATCCTGACCAAGCCGGTGACGCTGGAACGCCTTGCCGGCGTGCTTCCCGCCGCCGGCGTGGGGGCGCCCAGCTTGGGGGCCATTGACGCCGAGACGCGGCATATGCTCGCGACACGGCTGCCGGCACCGCGGTTCGCCGCCCTGGTGCGGACGTTTTGGGAGGAGCTGATGCGCGTGCTGGAGCGGCCCGACGGGCTGCCAGGGCCCCATGGCGACCGGCGCCTGCATTCGCTGGCGGGATCGTCGGCGAGCCTCGGCTACATAAGCGTTGCCGCCGCCGCGCGCGCGGGGCGGGCGGCGCTCGCGACCGCGGCGCCAATGGCGGCGCCAATGGCGGCGCCGCTGCGCGACCTGCTCGATGCGCTCGCCGGCGCGCTGGCGGCCGATGCCGCCCTGCTGCCGGAGGATCTGGTGGCGCGCGCCGCGACTGTGATGGCGGCAGCGCGCGCGGGGCTCGCAACCGATGCCCGCGCCGGCGACGAGGCGGTGCCATGACCATCGTCGTGGTCGATGACGACCGCTTCAACCTCGACCTGATCGCGGCGATCCTGGAGCCGCTCGGCGAGACCGTGGCGCCGTTCGAGGATCCGCTGGCGGCGCTGGCCGCGATCGCGGATCTGCGCCCGCGACTGGTCATCACCGACCACCTGATGCCGGGGATGCAGGGGGTGGACCTCGTGGCGCTGCTGCGCGCGACGCCCGCCGTGGCGGATACGCCGGTGCTGATGCTGACCGGCGCCGACGAACTCGCCGTGCGGGTCGCGGCCTTCGAGGTCGGCGTGACGGATTTCGCCACCCGCCCGATCGACCCCACCGAACTGCTCGCGCGTGCCCGGGCACTCTCCCGCCTGGGGGCGGCGCAGGCGGAGATGAAGCGGCAAGCGATGCTGCTGGCGGGCGAGGTGCGCGAGGCGACCGCCACCCTGGCG
>JAKBCB010000274.1 GCA_021808185.1 Pseudomonadota bacterium | reverse complement strand
CCTTTCGTAAACTTGGACCGGCGCCGTGTAGGGATCCGCAGGCGCGCCGGGTCCAGGCGAAGACAACGTCACCCGCGCGAAGACCTGCGTCGGTGCCGTGTAGGGATCGAGCGTGACCGGCGGGATGGCCGGCCCGCCGAAATACCTGGCGACGTAGCCGTTCTGGAAACCGTGCTCGAAATCGCCGGTGTTGTAGGCCGACAGCGCGAGCTTCAAGGCCGGAAGACCGGCCTCCGCGCGCTGCGTCGCCGCCATGTAGTCGGCGGCGAGAATGGTGCCGCCTGCCCGGAGGTTGGCACACGGGTTGAACATCTCCGTCACCGTCACCCCGAGCGCCGCGAAGTTCGCGCTGTCCACCTGCATCAAGCCGATATCGACCTTGTAGCCCTTGGCGATGGCCGCCGTGGCGATCTGCACTGCCTCGGCGAGACTCTGCGGTTCCACCCGCGGGCCGTTGTTGATGTTGACGGCGAGCGGATTGCCGCCGCTCTCGACGCGGACCACCGCCGCCGTCGTCTCAGACGCGACCATGGGGGCGCACGCGGTGAGCATCGCGACGGGCAGCGGCGGGGTCATGGGCGGTGCTCCACAGCGATCGGGCGCAAGCGTGCGCGCAGCGCCGCGACGGGCACCGGCCCGAAGTAGCGGCTGTCGAAGCTGCGGGCGTTGTAGGTCGAGAGAAGCCACACGGTGCCCGGCTCCACCTGGTAGATCCCCGGCGGGACGTGCGGCAGAGGCCGGCCCTGCGAGTCGGACGCGAGCGGTGCGGTGTGCGGGAGCGGCCGGCCGTTGACGCTGATCCCGGCCTCGGTGACGCGCACCGTGTCGCCCGGCACGGCCGCAATTTGCTTGAGAAGGGGCATGAGGCCGGTCGGGCAGTCGCCGGGAGCGATGTAGCCCCGCTTGGCGGCAAGGGCCACCACGCCGCTCTTGAGCGGGCAGGCGGCCACGTATTCGCCGAGGGTCGCCGGCAGGGCAGCGCCGGCCGTGCGCCATAGGCCCGGCGGCTCCGAATTGGTCAGGTTCCAGCCCACCCCGTTGGCCGCCGTAACCGCCAGCACGCCAGCGATCCCGAAGCCGGCCAGGCCGGCGATGCGCGCGGCCCGCCGGCTCATGCGCCCGGGAACGCCACGGCCGCGTGCTCGCGGCTTCGCAGTATCGCGGTGTCGGGCACGTCGGGCGGCGTCATCTTCACCCGGTCCAAGAGCACCGGGTCCTGGAAGAACAGAAGCTGCTGCGCGCGCACCGGATTCGCGCCGCGCTTGAGGACGATGATATCGCCCGGCTCGGTGATGTGGTTGTGCTCGTCCTTCGCCGGCGAGCGGAGCTTGCTGCATTCGTCCGGCGTCAGCAGCGGGCGCTGCATCGTGTGGAACGAGGTCGAAACCTGGCCGAGCGTCATGCCAAATCGCGCGCCCGAGATTTGCTGGCTCTGCACCGTGACGGTCGCTCGGCCGAGGGAATTGGAAAGCCAATCGGCCGTCACCTCGTCGGACGGCGCGAACGAAAGCTTGATCTCGGCGGTGCCGAGCACCGCGTTGTCGCGCCCGTAGTTGTCGTTGATCTGCGCGATGGTCTGCCAGATGCAGATGACCTTGACGCCGAAGCCGCGAAGCTGCGCGAGCGCGGGCTGCAGCACGTCCACCGGCCCCATGTTGCCGATTTCGTCGAGCATCAGCATCAGGGACCGCTTGTGCGGGATAACGTTCAGCCCTCCCTCTGGCTTGATCTGCTTGCGCATGGGGACATTGAGAAGCAGGGTCGTGAACACACGGAACAGCATGCGCAACCGCTTCTCGTCCACGGGCGCGGCCGGCACGACGATGAAAAGGGCGATCTTCTGTTCGCCGTTCATCAGCTCGTCGATCGCGATGTCGCTCCGCTCGATGTTTCGCCGGACAAGCGGGTCGCGGACGACGAAGAGATTCTGCCGCGCGCTGTTCACGGTCGCCGAGAACTCCTTGGGTGCCTCGGCGGTCTGCAACGCCTCGGCGCCCTGAGTGGCGATGAACTCGTGCCGCTCATGGCGCACTTGGCCGCCGTCCCTGATTTCGACGTGCCGGTTGGCCTTCATCTCCTCATAGAGGCCCTTGGAGGTCCGGTCTGGATCACTGAGGGCCAGGGCCACGTCGTAGAGGGACGCACGCTTGCCCTCCTTCCGTCTCAAATACATGACGTGAAGGATCACGCCGCAAATCAGCCGATAGCCGGCGTTGTTGAAATACTCGCTCGCTCCCGTGCCTTTGGTCGGGTCGATGATCGCCGCGGCGAGGCCCATCGCGTCGCCGACTTCATGCGACGTGCCGACGCGGATGCCGTCGAGCAAGTTGATGGCGACGCTGTGATGATCGGCGAGGGGATCCCAGCGCACCACGCGCCAGCCGGCCGCCGCGAGATAGCCGGCGGTCATCTCGAACAGCTCGCCCTTGCGGTCGAGCACCGCCATCGACGAAGGCCACGACAGGATGGCGTTGACGATGAAGGCGACGCCCTTCCCCGATCCCGGCGGCCCGATCATGTGGATGTGCTCGATCTGCGGGTGACGCAGATACCGAAGGTCGCCATTCCGGCCCGGGAAAGCGGCGAGGTAGATACCGCTGCCCTTCTCTCCGCGCCGCGGCAGGAAGCCGATCTCCTGTAGCTCCTCGATGCTGTCCACGAATCGCGCGGAACCCTGGACGTCTCGCCACGCCTGCGGCGTGCGGGTGCGTACGCCGATCAGGATGACGCTGGTCAGCAGCGTGACGCCGGCGACGATGACGAAGCCCAGATACAGGCTCTCGAACATCGGCACGTCACGCCGGTAGAACCTGGCGCTCCACACGATCCAGTCGAACGGCTGGTAGGTGCGGCCGAACAGCGGCGCGCCAAGCGCGGGCGCAAAGCCGAACTGCCGGGCGGCGTACTGGGTGGCGCCGACGCTGTAGAGCGTGATCGCCGCGGTCAGGACGAAGAGCGCGGCGATCTGGTAGCGAAGACGCCGCCCGCCGGGTTCACGATAGACCTGCGTCATAGGTCGATCCCTTCCTCTCGTTCCGGCGTGGAGCCGCCCTCCCGCGTGTGCTCTTGTGCCGTCGTGCCGGCAAGCCGGAACAACGTCACATTCGCGCCGGCCCGGAGGTTGCGAATGGCAGCGCGGTTCTCGGCCGTGACCGGCTCCACCATGACGGCCTCGCCCTGCCGCCACAGGAAGACGGACTGCCGCTCGTCCACCGCCTTGACCCCGAGGAACACCGCCTCGCCTTGGTCGCCCGGCTCGCGCAGCCGATAGGTCAGCGGCGCCTTCGGGTCCGGCCATCGGTTCTGCGCCCGGATGAACCGCTCGACCGCCCCCTCCGGCGCGTTGGTCGGTGCCCGCTCGGCAAGCAGCCGCTCCCGCTCCGCCTGCATCCCCGGATCGGCGAAGCTCACGCCGGCACCCGGCAACATGGACGCCTCGATCAGCGCGCGTCGGAAGGCCGGATCGCCGGTGACGGTGAGCGGCGCTTCCCCGAACCGTTCCTTGGCGAGGCTGAGCGCGAGCACCGCCGAGGCCCGCGTGGTGTCGGGTACCCGGATTTCGCGCGCCTCGTCCACCACCACCCCGCCGTCCGCGACGCGGTAGGTGATCTCGCCGTTCTTGCCGACGTTCGGCTGGCGTGAGGTCGCCACCAGCACTTTTCCGACCGCCTCTTCCGGAACGCGGATTAGGCTCTCGGTGAAGTTGTGCTGGCGATTGTCCATGCTGCGCAGCGCTCCCAATGCGTCGAGGTCGCCGACCTCGGCTCGCGCCCGCAACCAATCGGACCACTGCTTGACTTGGTGGCTGTCACGGATTGCCTGCCGCTGTTCGGCCGCCCTCGCCTTGAAGCCCGCCATCAGCTTCGCGCGCTCCTCTTTCAGCGCCTTGGTGCGGATGCGCGCGTCGATTCCCATATGAAGCCGGCCGGTCTTCAGCAGCCGGAATTGCGTGTCGTAGTGCGCGCGCACCTCGTCCAGGTAAGCGGCGTTCTTCCCGCGCAGCTCGTCGAGCGCGGCAGCACGCTGCGCCCGCATCGCCTCCCGTCCGGCCTGATAGGTCTTCCACAGGTCCGGCCCGGCCGGGCTGCGGTCGAGGCTCGGCCGCTCATAGACCGCGGCTGGCGGCGCCTGGCCGATCTCGGCCGGCGGCTGGTAGCTGCCCCATTTGGCGGTCAGCGCCCCATAGCCGAGTGCCCGGTCCACGGCACTCGCCTTCATCATCAACGCCGCCTCATCCCGGTGCCGGATCACCACGCCGGCGCCGCGCGGCTGGATCGTCAGCCCGAACCGCGCTGCCGCCTGATGCAGCTCCTGCCACCCATCCCCCACCGCCGCGGCGTCCGTCAGCGCCGGCCGCGCCGTGCGTGCAACCCATGCGGCGAAGCTCTCGCGCCGCTGGTGCACCTCCATGTCCCACGCCCGGCCGGGCTTGCGGCCCCGTTCCGCGCGCAGCCCGTGGTTGGACCGGAACAGCCCGTGCTTCACCTCCAGCTCCGCCGCCGCCTCGGCGAGCCTGGCGTAGTCGTGGCTCGCCCGGCCGCACCGCAGCGTCTCGGGATGCACACGGTTGATCGCCACGTGCAGGTGCAGGTGGTCCTTGTCCCGGTGCAGCGCCGAAATGCGCTGGTGATCGCCGAGCCCAATCGCCGCCACCAGTCGATCCTCGATGTCCTCGATCTGCTCGCGCGCCGGCCGCTCGCCCGGCGGGAAGGCGATGATCAGGTGGTAGGACTTGTCGCCCCGCGCCCGCGTGTTCTTCGCCTGGGTGGCAATGATCTCCCGGATTGCCCGCCTGGGGTCGAGCGCCGCGCAGTTCGTCACTCGCGACCAGCCCACCTTCCCACTGTGCCGCTCTTGGTCGAGCATGTAGTCCGTGAGTGCCGCCATCCCCACCGGCTCGCCCCGCCCGGCCTTGGCCGCGCGCTTGCCGCCCTTCTCGCCCAGCACATAGGCGCCGAGCTTGGCGAACCCGCTTCCCGCGCCCCCGGCCCGGCCCGCCTTCGCGATCATGCGATCCGGTCCATCACCGCGTCCGCCTTGCGCACCGTCTGCGCGATCTCGCGATAGAGCGCGTCCACCTGACTCGCCGGCAGGCCCTCGCCCCGCCGCTCGGCCAACCACAGTTTCAGCAGCCCGCCGAGACGGCCGAGGTCGGCCTGGAACCGAGTGAGGTCCAGGATGGCATCCTGGTCGGCGATCGCGCGGATCGGATGATTGAGGGCAGCAGCTCGGACGTACGCCGAGACGCCCATGCCGACCGCCGCCGCGCGCGCCTCGATCGTCGTCCGATCCGCCGCCGCGACACGGAAACGGATGGATTGGGCAAGCGGATCACGCGGCTTTCGCGGACGGCGCAGCGTCACTTCCCTTGGCGTCCTTTCAGACCCGCGCGGCGGCCGGCGCGCCCTCGCGCGCCCTGCGTCGAGCCGAAGGCAAGTAAGCCACGCTTCCGCGTTTGTGGCAACAAATGCATAACTTGCCCTCCAACTCCAAAAGATTTAGGGATTTTCGAGCAGAACGCTCCTAATAGCGCCCTTTCACGCCATAAAGGTCTCTAAAAGTCTCTCTTACGCCTCCAAGATCACAAACACCCCTATCCGAGGTT
>JAKBCB010000273.1 GCA_021808185.1 Pseudomonadota bacterium | reverse complement strand
GCGCCATGCTGTCCGCCCCGCCGGAAACCGCGACGGCGAGGCTCGGCCGCGGCTCGAACGGCCCGAGCGGGGCCATCAGGGCAGCGAATTCGGCGGCGGCAACGCCCCCCACGGGCCGGCTAGCGGCAGCCGGCGTCGCGCCGCAGCGTCGCCGCCGGCACCTTCAGATCGGCCCGCAGCGTCGGGAACTCGGCGGCCAGCTTGTCCAGCGTCTGGCAGGCGGCGCGCTTTTCGGCGATCGCGTTCAGCGAGGATGCGAGGCCGAGCAGCGCATCCGGCGCGTGCGAGCCCGTCTTGGCACGGTTGTAAGTGTCGTCGAACGCGACGGCGGCCCCAGCGAAGTCGCGCTTGAAATACAGCGTGCGCGCGAGGAGATACTGCGCATCGGTGGACTTGGCGCCGTGGGTGGCCAGGACCGACTTGGCCGCCGCCTCGGCCGCCGCATAGTCCTTGCGCTGCAACGCCGCGTTCCCTTCCTGAAGGATCATCTCCGGCGTCCGCTTCGGCGGCGGCGGGGGCGGCGGCGGCGCGTCCGGCGCTTTGTCCGTACCGCTGGGCTGCTGCGCCGCGAGGTTGCCGGGGGGCGGGCTCAGCGGCAGCGGCCGGCCGGCCGGCGGGGTGCCGGCCTCGGGCGGCGCGCCGGGCGTGGCCGGAGCCGCGGCGCCGCTCGCGCTATCGATCTTGAAGTTCAGGTCGCCGATCTGCTTGCCGAGATCCTCGGCCTGCCGCTGGCGCGCGTTGTCCACCTCGTCGATGCGCCCACGCAGGGAGCGCACCTCGTCCTCCAGCCGCTGCACGCGGCCGAGCAACTGCGTGGTGATCTCCTGCGAGCCGCCCTCGGCCGGCGCCGCCTGATACGTCCCGCCGAGGTTGGAGCCGCCCGAGGCCGGCGCCTTGGCCAACTGATCGCGCAGCGACTGTACTTCCTGACGCAACTCGGCGATCTGGTTCTGCAGCGCGATGCCTTCCCGGCTGTCGATCTGCGCGTGCGCCGGGGTGAGCGGCACGCCAACGGCGCAGGCCAGGAACAGGCAGGCGGCGAGCAGGGCCTTCATGCGGGTTTTCTCCTCGTCCGGCCCGAAGGCAACGGGCGCGGGGCGCATGCGCGCGACGAATGGGTTGGGCACGCGGTCTTAATGCATTCCCGCGCGCTGGGGAACCACGCGCGGCCCGGCCGGGCCGATCACCGCACCTCGGTGATGGCGTTGCGATTCTGCTTCCAGGATTCCTCGTCCGACCCGAGCGCCACCGGCCGATCCTTGCCGTAGCTGGTGGTCGTGATGCGGCTGGAGGCGACGCCCTTGGCGACGAGATAGTCGCGCGCGATGCCGGCGCGGCGCTGACCGAGGACGATGTTGTATTCCTCCGTGCCCCGCTCGTCGCAGTTACCGGCGATCTGCACGTTGACCGAGGCATAACGGCCCAACCACGCCGACTGCCGGTCCAGCACCGTCTTGGCGGCGTCGTTCAGCGTGCTCTTGTCGTAATCGAACAGCACCCGGTCGCCGACATTGGCCTTCAGGTCTTCCTCGCTGCCGGGCACGACGTTCGCGGCGGTCATGCCGCCCGCGCCGCCGCCACCGCCGCTGGCGGCACCCTGCGTCGTGGCCTTGTCGTCGCCGCACGCGGCCAGCAGCAGCGCAAGCGCGCCCAAGGCGCCCAAGGTCCTGATATTCATGTCACTCGCTCCAGTAAAAGGACGTCAGACACGACAGGCTATGGGCGCGGGGCCGATCCGGCAAACGTGGTCTGTCCTCGTCGGCGATGCGCTGTCGCCTTGTGCTGGCCCGGTGCCGCGCCAGGAAAGGTCCGGCGGCTCTCGCCGCCGGATAGTCGCAAAAAACCGGCGGCAATTTGCCGCCGGTCTCGTGCGTTCGGGCACCTCGGCGGGGCCGGGCAAGCCGGCCCGTCGGAACCCGCTTACTTCACCTCGGTGATGGCGTTGCGGTTCTGCTTCCAGGCGTCCTCGTTCGAGCCGAGGGCCGTCGGACGATCCTTGCCGTAGCTGATCGTGGTGATGCGGCCCGAGGCGACGCCCTTGGCCACCAGATAGTCGCGGGCGCTGTTGGCGCGGCGCTGGCCGAGCGCGATGTTGTATTCCTCGGTGCCGCGCTCGTCGCAGTTGCCGGCGATCTGCACGTTCACCTGGCCGTACTTGCCGAGCCACGCGGCCTGACGGTCCAGCACGTCCTTGCCGTCGGTGCGCACGTTCGACTTGTCGAAGTCGAAGAACACGCGGTCACCCACGTTGGTCTTCAGATCTTCCTCGCTGCCCGGCGCGATGCCCGGCGCGGCGGCGGCGGCGGCGCCAGTGGTCTGGCCGGTGGTCATCGGCTTGTCCTCGGAGCACGCGGCGGCCAGCAGCGCCAGCATGGCCAAAGCGCCCACAGTCTTGATGTTCATTTCAGTTGCTTCCTTGGAAGAGGTCCGAACGGACACAGCCCCCCCTGGCGGTTCCGGAGGGGGCTGCAGGCGGAGAGACGACGGCTGTATCCGCGGAGCGACGGCTCCGGTGGAAGCGCCGTTCGCAATACACAGTGCGCGCTTACCCCGGCGAAACAAAGCGGGTCAAGAACCTGTGCCATCGGTGGGACACATCCCATCCATGTTTGCCACACTGTTTTAGCACCGTTAGCGCTAGGACAACAGAGGCGACCACGCCGGATCGGAGGCATCCGTGGGGGTGGTGATGGCGCGCTCGTTGAATCCGGTGATATCGATCGAAACGAGATGCGCCGAGAACCCGCGTCCGCGATTGTCCGTGGCCGGGGTTTCACGCCAGAACATGATCACCCGCCCGTTCGGCGCGAAGGTCGGGCCTTCCACGTAATAGCTTTCCGACAGGATGCGCTCGCCCGTCCCGTCCGGGTGCATCACGCCGATGGCAAACGTACCGCCGCCGAATCGGGTGAAGGCGATCAGGTCGCCGCGCGGCGACCACACCGGCGTCGCGTAACGACCATGGCCGAAACTGATTCGTTTCGTGCCAGAACCGTCGGCGCTCATGACGTACAACTGCTGGTCGCCGTCGCGGTCGGAGTTGAACACGATCTGCCCGCCATCGGGGCTGAAGCACGGCGAAACGTCGATCGCCCCCGAATCGGTCAGCCGGCGCGGCCGCATGCTGGACAGATCGACCTGATAGATGTCCGACCCCCCGTTCGTGGTCTGCGCCATGATAACGCTGCCGCCGTCCGGACTGAATCGCGGCGAGAGCGTGATACCGTTGAAATCGCCCAGCAATTGCTGGTGCCCCGTGCCGAGGTCGAACAGATACACGCGCGGCTTGTTGCGCACGTAGCTCATGAAGGCGATCTGGTCGCGCGTGGGGTGGAAGCGCGGCGTCAGCGCCAGGAAGCTGCCATCGGTCAGGAAGCGGTTGTTCTCGCCGTCCTGGTCCATGATCGCCAGCCGCTTGATGCGCCGGTCGCGCGGGCCGGTGCCGGCGATATAGACGACGCGGGTATCGAAATACCCCTTCTCGCCCAGCAGCCGCTCGTAGATCACGTCGCTGATGATGTGGGCGATGCGGCGCCAGTTGCTCTGCGTGGTGGTGTAGGCGGTGCCCTGGATTTGCAGGCCGGGCAGCACGTCCCACAGCCGGAACTCCACCCGCACCTTGTCGCCGCCCTGGCTCTCCACGCGCCCCGTCACCAGCGCCTGCGCGCCGATGGCCTTCCAGTTCTGGAAATTCGGCGTGTCTGCGGCCGCCCCCGCGTTGATGAACGCCGCCGGGTCGATCGGGCGGAACAGGCCGGATCGGCTGAGGTTGTTGGTGATGACGCCGGCGATGTCGCGCCCGAGTTGGTCCGTGCCGCCGGCGCCGATCAGCGGCGGCAGCGCGATCGGGATCGGCTCGGAGCGGGCGCGGTCCACGTCGATCACGGCACTCGGCCCGCCGGCGGCGGCCTGCTGCGCGCGCGCGGCGCGCGGCGTGAGCAATGGCGCGGCCAGCGGGACGCCCAGCAGCGCGGCCGAACGCGCCACCAGACTCCGTCGGCCGAGCACGGGCACAGGGGCAGAGGGCAAGCGCAGGGTCATCGTCGCACCTTCCGGTTGGTCATGCGCGGATGTGGTCATGGCAAGGCGGTCCTTTTATGGCCGGAAACGAAAGGTGAGTTCATTCACGGCGCCGAGCTTGTCCTTCGGCAACGGCAGGGTGGCACATTGCGCGCTGAGCACGGCGCGCACCGCCCGTTCGGCGAAGGCGCGGAAGCGGGGGTCGCCCAGCCGCGCGCGGTCCTGCTCGGCCACCTCGGCCTTGCGGGCAACGCCCTGCGCGTCCGTCGTCACGGTCAGGTAAACCTGCATCTTCTCCAGGTCGAGCGCGCCCGCGTCCTTGGTCCAGCACTCGCGCACCTTGTCGCCGACGGCGCCGCGCTGGTCGGCAGAGAGGCGGTCGGTGATGTTGGAGTTCGGCGCGCCGCCCGCGGTGGGCGCGCCGCCCTTGGCCGGGTTCGCCTTGGCCGTCGGCGCCTTCTCCTGGTGTTGCAGCGCGCGCAGCTTTTCCAGCGTGTTGTTCAGCGCGTCGCTCTCGGGCACCGCGTTCTTCGTCGGGTTCGGCTGCGAGGTGCTGCTCGGCGGCGCCGGAGGGGGCGGCACCGGCAGCGGCGGCGTGGGCAGCGCGACCGAGGTCGAGGGCGTGGCCGAGCTGCTCGGCGTCGGCGCGGCCGGCGTCGGCATCGCCTGGGTCGGCAGCGGCACCGATGGCGAGGGCGTCGCGGTCGTGGTCGGCGTGGGCGGCGGCGGCGGGGCCGGCGGCGGCGGCAACGGCAGTTTCGCCGCCGGTGGCGCGGCCGGCTGTGCCGCGCCGATCTCGCCCGCCGTCGGCAGCGGTGGCGGCGGCAGCGGCATGGAGGTCGCGGGCGTTGCCACCTGTGCCTGCGCGCTGGCCGGCGGATGCGCGGTCGCGGGCGTGCTGGGCGGCGGCGGGGGCGCCGTGTTGGCGGAGGCCGCCGCCGTCTTGGCCGGTGCCAGCGGCGGCAGCGGCGGCGCGTTCGGCACCACGGTGCCCTGCGGCGGCGGGGGCGGCGGGGGCGGCGGGGGTGGTGGTGGTGGCGCCTCGGTCGGGCGGTTCTGGTCCGGCGGCGTCGGCGCGGGAGGGGCGAGCGTGGTGGTCGGCGCCTTCGACGGTGCGGGCGGCACCGTCGGCTGCTCGCCCTTGCTCGCCTCGGTCGGCGGCCCCGGCGAGAACGACATCTCCACCTGCATCTCCGGCACTTCGTCCTCGGGCCGGGTGCGCGGCATGGCCAGCAGCAGCGCGACCAGGATCAGCCCGTGCAGGATGACCGAGGCCGTGGCGCCGCGTCGAAGTTCGTCCGCCATCGCGCGCGCGGTTCAGCCGCCCTGCCGGAGCGGCACCGCCGGCGGGGTCGGCGCCTGCCCGCTCGGCAGCGCGCCGCCGGGCATGTTGGCCGGCGGCTCGGACAGCAGGGCCGCCTTGGTGAAGCCGCCCTGCACGATGGTCCCCATCACCTCGATGATGCGGCCGTACTGGTTGGCCTTGTCGCCGCGCACGAAAATGCGGCGGTCCTTGTTGTCCGCCGAGATCGCCAGCAGCTTGGCCACCAGATCGTTCAGTTCGACCTTCTGGTCCTGCAGGTACACCTGCCCGGTGGCATCCAC
>JAKBCB010000272.1 GCA_021808185.1 Pseudomonadota bacterium | reverse complement strand
TACCCTGTGGTTCGATGTCGAGGATCTGTTCGAGCACGCGGCCGGCAGCGCGCGGCCGAGCGGCATCCAGCGGGTCGCCTACGAAATCTATCGCGCCCTGTGGGACGAGCATGGCCCGTCCGGCCGTATCCGCTTCGTCCGCCACGACCGCCAGCGCCAGACTCTGCGCGCCGTGACGTGGACGAACGTGGCCGGGCTGTTCGGGCGGCTGGCCGCGGCGCCCCCCTCCTCTCCCCGTCCGGCGCGCGCAATCCCGGCGAGAAATGACGGCCCCGCTTCGGACGCATGGATGCGCCGGCTGGCGGGGCGGCTGCCGCCCGGCCTGCGCCATCGCCTGCTGGCCGTGGCCCGGCCGCAGGTGCAGGCCGTGCGGGCGCTGGCCGATCTGCTCGGCTTCCTCGCGCGGCAGGTCGCCGACGCCGCGTGGCGCCGCCCCGGCGCCCCAGCGGCCCGCGAACCGGCCGGCGACTTCGCGGCCCTGGCACGGCCGGGGGATTTCCTCGTCGTGCTTGGCGCGCCCTGGACCTATCCCGGCTACGCCGATCTGCTGCGGCACGCGCAAGACCGCTTCGGTCTGCGGCTCGGCCTGCTGGTGTACGACCTGATCCCGATCCGCCGGCCGGAATGGAGCGACCGCGCGCGCGCGCGCCTGCTTCGCGCCGTGTTCGCCACGCTGCTGCCGGCGGCCGATGCCGTGCTCGCGATCTCGCGGACGACGGCGGGCGATGTCGAACGCTTCGCCGCGCAAAGCGGCATCGTGTTGCGCGCGCCGGTCGGGGTGATCCCGCTCGGCTGCGGGTTCGGCGCGGCCGCGCCGGCGGTCGCATCGGCGCGGCTGCCGCCGGCCGGCAGCTACGTACTGTTCGTCTCCACGCTGGAGGCGCGCAAGAACCACCTGCTGCTGTTCCGCGTCTGGCGCCGCCTGCTGGAGGAGATGCCGGCGGATGCCGTGCCGAGCCTGGTCTTCGCCGGGCGGGTCGGCTGGCTGGTGGACGACCTGATGCGGCAGCTTGAGAACACGGACTATCTCGGCGGCAAGATCCGGCTGATCGAGGATGCCTCCGACGCCGAGCTTGCCAGCCTGTATCGCGGCTGCCGGTTCACGCTGTTTCCCTCGCTGTACGAGGGCTGGGGGCTGCCGGTGACGGAGAGCCTGGCCTTCGGCAAGCCGTGCATCGCCGCCCGCGGCTCGTCGCTGCCCGAAGCCGGCGGCGGGCTTGCGCGGTATTTCGATCCCGAGTGCGTCACCGACGCCTGCACGGTGATCCGCGCGACGATCGAGGACCCGGATGGGCTGCGCGCCTGGGAGGCGGAAATCGCCCGCGCCTTTGCGCCGGTTTCCTGGCGGACCACGGCCGAGGCGGTGCGGCGCGGGCTGCTGGGCGGGCCCGCCCCGGAAGGCTAACGCCGTTAGCCTTCGCCGCTTTGCGTGCAAGCACGAAAGCACGCAATGCGAATCAGGTTGCGGCTTTTCGTGCTTTTTGCCAAAGACGCAAAACGCCAAACGTTTTTGGCAGAAAGGCAAAATGCACGTTATCGTTCTTGCCAGCCAGAAAGGCGGCGCCGGCAAAACCACGCTGGCCGCGCACATCGCCGTGGCGGCCGAGGCCGCGGGCGACGGGCCGGCCGTCCTGATCGATACCGACCCGCAAGGATCGCTGTCCGCCTGGTGGAACGCGCGCGAGGCGCGGGCCCCCGCCCTGGCGCCCACCAGCATCGCCGAGCTGCCCGCCAAGCTCGCCGCCCTCGCCAGTGCCGGCTACGCCATCGCCGTGGTGGACACCCCGCCCGCGATCACCGAGGCGATCAGCGCCGTGCTGCGCTCGGCCGATCTGGTGCTGATCCCGACCCGGCCGAGCCCGCACGACCTGCGGGCGGTCGGCAGCACCGTCGCGCTGGCGCGGGCGGCGGGCAAACCGTTCGTCTTCGCCGTCACCCAGGCCAAGCCGAATGCCCGGCTGACGGTGCAGGCCGTCGCGGCGCTGTCCGAGCACGGCGCGGTGGCGCCGGCCATCGTGCACGACCGCGTCGATTACGCCGGCTCGATGATCGACGGCCGCACGGTGCAGGAGACCGACGCGAAAGGGCGGAGTGCCGCGGAAATGGCGGAACTGTGGGGCTTCGTGAAAGCACGCATGACAAAAAGCACGAAAGCACGCAACGGAGGCAAGGAGAGCCGATGAGCAAGAAGCCGGCCGCCGCCCTCTCGGCCGATCTGGTCGCCGTCAAGGGCGCGGCGCTGCCGGCGCCGGACATGCCCGGCCGCGGCCCACACGCGGCCGAACCGCCGCTGCCCGCCGGCGGGATGCCGCTCAATTTCCGCGTCCCGGACAGTTTCCGGCGCGAGTTCAAGGTTTACGCGGCGCGGCACGGCCTCAAGCTCAACGAATTGTTGCGGCGCAGCTTCGAGGCCTATCGGCGCGAGCACGGCGAATAGCACGAAAGCACGAATTCTGGCTGGACCAAAACCGGTGCGACTCGGGGCGGCTGCCGGGCGAAAGTTATCCCCGTTTTTCCCGTGGGGTTAAGTGACACCCCGGCACACGACCCCCAGCGCGCGCGAGTCGTCCCGTGGGGTTAAGTGACAGCGCCGTGGGGTTAAGCGACACGACTCGGGGTTATCCCGTGGGGTTAAGTGACGAAACTACTAGCTAGAAAACAACTAGCTTCCTACTAGCCCTGTCACTTAACCCCACAGTTGACAGCGAGAGTTTTCCGAACGCAGTGTGCCGAAGCATTGCCTTGGAACAGCGCCGGTGACGGGTGACAGCGACAGCTCCAACGTTCATCGACTGGTCCTGATACATGGCCGCGAACGTGCACGTGAGCTTGTGGACGCCCGCATGCGTCCGCTCATCGACATCGCCGCCGAGGTGCTGGCCGACGACACCCAGCGCATCGGAATTTCCTACACCGGGTTTTGCCTGACCGCGCTGCCGCACAAGAAACTTGCCGATGACCAGCCGTGGGAAAAGCGTGGCCATCGCGTCACCCTGCTGGTGGAGCCGGGCCGGCTGAAGCACGGCGGCAAGATGAGGCTGTTCGGCGTTCCCTACGGCGCCCGCGCCCGCATGATCCTGCTGTACCTGCAAACCCAGGCGATCCGCACCGGCAGCCGCGAGGTGGCGCTCGGCCGTTCGATGCGCGACTGGATGGAACGCATGGGCCTTGCCGTCGGCGGTGAGACGGCACGCGCGCTGCGCGAGCAGGCGGCGCGGATTTCCGCATGCAGCCTGAAATTCTTCTGGGAGGATGGCGGCTCGGACGGGTTCGAGCGCGGCGCCATCGTCCGCTCCGGCCTGCGCTTTCATGCCGAGGACAGCGCCCAGGGATCGCTGTGGGAAGACCGGGTCGTCCTTGACGAGACGTTCTTCGCAGCACTGCGCGACCACCCGGTACCGTTGCTGGAAGCCGCGATCCGCCAGCTGCGCGACCGGTCCATGTCGCTGGATATCTACGTGTGGCTGGCGTGGCGGCTGCACCGGCTGACGACGCCCACCACCATCTCGTGGCTCGCGCTGCATGCCCAGTTCGGCACCGGCTTCAAGGCGATCCGGCAATTCAAGCCGCGCTTCACCGAGGCGCTCGAGGCGGCGCTGGCCGCCTACCCGCAAGCGCGCCTCGACCTCGACGACAAGGCGATCACCCTGCACCCGGCCCGGCCGCCAATCGCCCGCCTGGGGTGAGGCGAGGGGTGTCACTTAACCCCACACCCGCGCGGCCGGGAAAGCCAGGCTTCGTCTCGGCCATAATACGCAGTGCATTGCTCGGAATAACGCAGCCCCGGGGCCTCGGCGCACCCGTTGCAATCCGCTGCCTTGCGGGCTAGGTAGCGCCCTGTCGAGGACGCGAAAAGCCCTTTCAGAACCCCATGCCGCATTGCCGTGACGTACAGTCCTTGGGGCAACGAGAGCACGCGATATCGGCCGGGCGTTTGTTTCTTTTCAAACATGATTGGGATGGCGATTGGGGGGCGGCCTTGATCGACACCGTCCTGAACGCTCGTTGATTTCCCCCTGGGTGCCCGCGACAATTTTCCGCAACGATCTGGCGCGACGGAACGGGGGCTAGGCAGGACATGGACAGACAGATGGAACCGGAAAACAGCGACGACCTCGCCCGCACGGCGGCGCGCCCGAACGACCTGCGGCTTCGGTACGAGGAAGCGCTGGCAAAACTCGCGGACCTGCGGACCGAGCTTGACCGCGCGCTGGCCGAACGCGACGCCACGATGCAGGAACTGTTCGAAAGCAACCGCTATTCCGGCGCGCTGACCGTCGAGCGCCAGGTGTTGCTGGAACGCGTGGCGGGCGCGGAAGCGCAACAGCAGATGCTGCGCGACCATCTGGCCGAGGCGCAAGCGCGCAAGCACGTCCTCCAGAATTATCTCGACTCCGTCTACGCGAGCACGTCCTGGAAGTTCGCCTGGCCGGTACGGGCGGCGAAGCGCCTTCTGCAAGGCAAGCGGCCGTGAGCGGCCTGGACCAAACCAACGCGCGCCCGGAAATCTGCATCATCGGGCGTTGCCGCTTCGAGTCCGGAATCGGCTCGATCACCTATTCGCTGTGCGAGGCGCTGGCCCGCAACTTCCCGGTCTGCGTCCTGCCGACCGAACCGGATATCCGGACCTGGGACCATGTGATGCTTCCAAGCGGGCGGATCATCCCCGTCTGCAAGGACACATCCGCGCTGAAGGTCTCGATCTTCTGCGATGTCCTCTGGAACGGCCAGTACGACTTCAACCTGCATCTGCTCCCCGGGCACACGCTGAACTACGCCCACATCGTGTTCGACTCGGACGAGCTGCCGAGCCGCTGGGTCAGCGAGATCAACGAGCGGTTCCATCTCGCCATCGTGTGCAGCCCGCATCTCGTCAAAACCCTGCGGAACTCCCGCGTCGAGCGGCCGATCGCCTGCGTGCCGATCGCGCTCGATCTCGAACCATTGCTTGTCGAACCGTTCGAGCCGCCGCGCGCGGGGCGGACGCGGTTTTGCTCGGTTGCCGCCTTCCATCCGCGCAAGGGCACGCGGCTGCTCATCGACGCCTTCGCCGAACGCTTCGCCGGCCGTTCGGATGTCGAGCTGGTCCTGCATTCGAACATCGCGTTCGGTGACACATTCACCCGCATGCAGCGGCTGATCGACGATCTCGGTCTGACGAATGTGAAGGCCTCGCACGGCCCGCTGTCCGTGGCCGACAAGAACGCGCTCATTCGCAACAGCGATGTGTTCGTCAACTTCTCGCGCGGCGAGGGGTATTCGATCGGCCCGCGCGAGGCGATGGCGCTCGGCAAGCCGTTGGTGCTGTCCGATGTCGGTGGCCATGCCGATTTGGCCGGGCAACCCGGCGTGTTCATGGTGCCGACCGCGTTCAGCGTGCCCGGCCGGTATCCGGAGATCGACAATCTGGTGTTCGGCGAGCAACGCGTCGTCGAGACCAGTGCGGTCGCCGAGGCGCTGGAACAGGCGCGGGCCTACGCCCAGTCGGAGGAGAACGCGAGGACGGCGCAGGCGCGCCGGTCCCGCGCCGCCGACTTCACGTTCACCCGGCTCTCGACCAGCTTTGCCGAGTTGATCAACCCCGACATCAGCCGCTTCCGCAGCCTGCGGCCGCAACCGCGCGACGTCTCG